>JBPOJO010000252.1:0-5324 GCA_052033485.1 Bacteroidota bacterium
TGAAACGCTTATTCGCTTAGAAACAGAATATTCGGACGAAATCATTGAGCGTTTGGGTAATTTGCAGATGGAATTTGAGGCACGCGGAGGCTATACCATTAAATCGCAAGCCGAAGAGATTTTGGAAGGCTTAGGTTTTGCGACCAAAGACCTTGTCCGTCCGCTGCGCGAGTTTTCGGGTGGGTGGCGGATGCGGGTTATGTTAGCAAAATTACTTTTGCAGCAGCCGTCTTTGTTGATGCTCGATGAGCCAACAAACCACTTAGATTTGCCGTCTATTGAATGGCTTGAAAATTATTTGACCACCTATCAGGGAGCGGTCATTGTCGTTTCGCACGACCGTTATTTTCTCGACAAAATGGTCAATACGATTGTTGATGTAGCGGGAGGTGAATTGATTCGTTATGCCGGCAATTACGAATTTTTCTTGGAAGAAAAAGCCATGCGACAAGAATTGCAAAAAAGTGCTTTTGAAAATCAACAGAAAAAAATTAAGCAGCAAGAGCGTTTTATCGAACGTTTTAAAGCGAAAGCATCTAAGGCAACGCAGGTGCAATCGCGTGTTAAGGCGTTGGATAAATTAGAAAGGATTGATGATGTGGAAGAAAACAGCTCAAAAATTCGTTTTCGATTCAGTGTTTCGCGGCAACCGGGCAAAATTGTTTATGAATTAAACAATATTTCAAAAAACTACGGTGATTTAAAAATTTTACAGGATTCCTCCGTTATACTCGAACGCGGCGACAAAATCGCGCTTATCGGGGCAAACGGGCGAGGAAAATCAACCCTTTTGCGCATTATTGCCGGCTCGGAAAATATCGAAGGCGAAAGAAAAGAGGGCTACAATGTCATTCCTGCCTTTTTTGCGCAACATCAATTAGAAGCACTGACGCTCAAAAATACCCTGCTCGAAGAACTTTTTACGGTCGGAACGGAGCATACGGAAGCCGAATTGCGAAATTTACTCGGCTGTTTTCTTTTTGAGGGAGACGATGTGTATAAAAAAATTCAGGTGCTTTCCGGCGGCGAAAAATCTCGGGTGGCTATGGCAAAAACGCTCCTCACGGAAGCAAATTTTTTGCTCCTCGACGAGCCTACGAATCACTTGGACATGGTTTCTGTCAATATTCTTATTTCTGCTTTGCAAAAATTTGAGGGAAGTTATGTCGTCGTTTCTCACGACAGGCATTTCATTTCCGCTATTGCCAATAAAATTTGGTATATAGAGGATAAAAAAATCAAAGAATACCCCGGAACTTACGAAGAGTTTGTCTATTGGCAATCTTTGCAGGTGAAAACGCCCGCGCCTTCGGTGCTCAAAAATCAATCGCAAAAGATTGTCAGTAAGCCTGATAACAAGCTTTCTCAAAATGCGGATTTGAAAAAAATAAAGGCAGAATGGCAGAAGTGCGAAGAAGAAATTGCCGAAAAAGAGCAAAAATTGAAAAACACGGAAGAAGAAATGTCTAAACCTTCTGTTTATTCCAAACCCGAAATGATGCAAAAATTGGCTTCGGAACAGAAAAAAGACAAGCAGGAGTTGGAAATTTTGCATAAAAAATGGGAGGAGCTTTTTCTCAAAATTGAACAAATGAGTTAATATTTAACACAAGTGCTCTGCGAGCTTTTTGCTTGCCGTTTTAAAAAGTTAAGTTCGCAAGCGGATAGTTTGCGAACTTTTTGTTTTAATCCACATGCAGAACTTCCGCCCTCTTCAACTTACAAGCGTAAAACAAAAAAAAATCAATTTCCAAAGAAAAATTTGTCTTTTTTCTCGGAAAAAATCGGAATTCAACAAAAGTGTTTTTTGTATTGTCTAAAAAATTATCGCTTTTGATTGACAAATAAAACACCCGCAAAAATGAACAAAATAGCCACACTTTTTTGCCAATCGAGCCGCTCATCGGTAAAAATAAATGCTATGATAATAGCAAAAACCGGCTGTAAATAAACATAATAACCGACAAGGCTTGAATTGACAAAACGAAGTGTCCAACTGTTGAGCAAATAGGTCAGAAAGGTGGTAAAAACAATTAAAAATACCAAAGAAAACCATGCTTGCGGCGTAAATTCGGCATAATTGACGGCAAAAACATCTTGTACAGAAAAGGGCAGAACCATAGGAAAGGCAAAAATGAACAACCAAAAAGTTATCGTTATTGCATCGTATTTCAGCATTAATGGCTTTACTAAAATTAAAAAAATCGCATAAGATGATGCGTTGAGCAAAATGTAAATATCGCCCTCCAAGGTCTCCGTTGTGAAAGAAAAATTCTTGCCCGAAATCAATAAAAAAGCCCCTGTTGCACCTAAAAAAATGCCCAAAATAGAAAATTTATTCGCTTTTTCTGTTTTCAAAAGCAATGAAAACACAAATACGATTATCGGCGTGAGTATCATCATTACCGACGCATTTACCGAACTTGTGATGGATAAACCTTTGAAAAAAAACATTTGATTTAAGGCTATACCAAATGCAGAACAATAAATAATTGCCCACCAATCGCGCCAATCTTGAATTTTTTCTCTTTTGCTGAACAAAACATAAAGAATGAACAACAAAACCGCGCCGCCTATTCGCCAAAAGATAACTGCAAAGGGCGGCAAAAAATTAGGCGTTAAGTATTTTGCCACGCTGTAGGTAACGCCGTAAATGAAGGCGACCGAAAATAAAGCTCCGTGAATTTGTTGTTGAGATGGAACAGAATTACCCATTTTTTGCAAATATTTCGACCATAAAAGTTAAAAAATCAAATCACGGCTTATCAAGCAGTAATTTTAAAACAAAAGGCGCGCCCAAGAGTGCAGTAACGGCATTTATCGGCAATACAAATGAATCGGGAAGACGGGAGGCAACATCACAAAAAAGCAAAATTATCGCGCCGAGCAATAAACAAGCAGGCAGCAAAACGGCGTGATTGGACGTTTTGAAAATCATGCGCGCAAGGTGCGGAGTCATCAAACCGACAAAACCTATCGGACCGCAAAAAGCCGTTATGCTGCCCGACATTAAAGCCGTACCGATTAGCAACAAAAAGCGCGTTTTTTTAGGATTAATACCCAAACTTTTCGCATAGTCATCGCCCAAAAGCATTAAATTCATGGCTTTTTGTTCTAAAAATGCTAAAAAAATGCCGAAACCGCAAGCCAAAAACATCAATAAAATACCTTCGCCGTCCGCACTTCCCAAACTCCCGAAAGACCAAACTGTCAGCGATTTTACCTGCTCTGCCGTGCCGAAATAGCTTAAAATACTCGTCAAACCGCCCGCTGCACTGCCGACCATCATGCCTGCAATCAACAACGCCCCCGATTCGCGAAGTTTGAATGAAGCAAGCAAAACCAACATCAGCGTTACTCCTGCCCCCGCAAATGCCGAAAGTGCCGTTTCCGCTCCGCTGATGTAATATTGCGAACGAAAAACCATCAACAACATTACGCCGAGTGCCGCTCCCGAACTCACGCCTAAGATATACGGACCCGCGAGCGGATTGCGAAATACGGTTTGCATCAACAAGCCCGAAACGGCAAGTCCGATGCCCGCAAGCAAAGCCGTCAGCATTTTTGGCAAGCGATATTCGAGCAAAATGACGGCAGTTTTGGTGTTTTCAGACTTGCCGAGAAAAAAATCAAAACTTTCGCTCAAAGCGATATTTGCCGAACCCGTCAAAATTTCGGCAAACATCAAAAGGAGCAGCAAAAAAAGCAGCAAAAGCCATTTCATGATGTTCATATCATTCTGCCAAAGCTCCCGTCAAACGCGAAAGCGATGTAAAAGCCTCCAAAAGCGAAAAAAGTGATTGAACTTCCGCCACGGTTGCCTGCAAAAGATTATTCTGAACCAAACGATAATCGAAAGAATTTATCAAACCGGATTGAAAACGTTCGTTGCTCAATTCGAGATTTTTTTCGGCTAAAGCGCGGGTTTTAGTTGCAATTTGATAAATTTTTTTCCGCTCCGAGAGCAATTCATGGGCAGTTGCAATGTCCCTTTTGATGCTCAACCTTTGTTTTTGTGTTTCCAAAGCGGCAATTTCGGTTTTTAACCGGCTGTTTTGAACGCTTCTTTGCAATTTTCCGCCGTTAAAAATCGGATAAGAAAAGGTAAAATTTAAGTAGGGTCCGTAGTTGTGCCCCGTGCGTGTTTCGCGTTTTCTTTCGCTTGTTCCGCTGACGGGAAAATCTGCGGTGAACCACGATTTATTTCCCGAAAAACCCGTTGCAAGTGCAAGCGAAGGCATCGTCGCGGCTTTGGCAAGTTGCCAATCGTTGCGGGCATTTTCTTCGGCAAGCAGTCGCGCACGAACTGCGGAATTTTTGTCAATTTTGGCAAAAAGTGTATCGAGCGGCGGCACTTCGGCAGGCAATCCTAAGTTATCGGAAAGGGAATAAACCGTATTCGGGTCTTCGGAAGACATCGCTAAATTCAAATCGCGAAAAGCCGTATTCAGCACTAATTTTTGATTTAAAAAAGCGACAGAATCGCTCATGTAGTTGTTTTCATGTTGCAAAACGTCATAACTTGACACTGTTCCGATGTCGGCTTGAGTTTTGGCGTAGAGAAATTTGTCGCGAGAGTATTGCAAAATTTTCCCCAACACTTCCGTTTTTTTAAATTCCAAAAAGGCTTTGTTGTAAGCATTTGTAACGTTCTGAACGGCATTTTCGATGCTGATAATAAGGTTAATTTTACCGGTTTTTTCGGCAATGTTCAATTTTTCTTTGGACAAAACAACCCGCGAACCGTTAAAAAGTGTCCATTGAATATCCAAACTCCCCCTTGTATCGTCCGAAATATTTGTCCCTGCAATCGCAAACGGACTTGAAGGTTTTTGTTTATTTAAACTGTTATTTTGCGAAAGGTTAAGCGTGAGGGTTGGAAAACGCCCTGTTTCACCCCAATTATTCATCAAAATTGCCGATTCAGCATTTTTGTTTTGAATTTTAATATCAAAGTTGGCTTTCAAACAATTTCCGACTGCATCGTTGAGCGTAAGGGTTTGTGCCGTTGCTTTGTCGTAAAAAAGTAAAACGAAAAAAAGTAATAAAAAGCGTGTAAGAGTCATGGTAATTGATATTTTGAGGCGCAAAGATAGGGTAAAATATTTGAAAAGAAATAAATTGAAAAGGCTTGTTACAAAAAAAACAGGGTATCTATTTAGCCTCAGTGTATCGCGAGCTTTAGCTTGCGGATGTATGGAACAAGCCATGTCAACAAGCGAATGTAAGGTCGCCGGCTAAAGTTCGCGCTACAATTTTTGACAAACCGGCTAAAAATAGCCGGAGTGTATCGCGAGCTTTAGCTTGCGGATTTTTGGAACAAG
>JBPOJO010000037.1:0-1609 GCA_052033485.1 Bacteroidota bacterium
ATTTGTTGTGTTTAATGAATTGCAATATTTCTGAGTTTTTTTTACGGGAAATTGTAACAAATATTGGAAATGGAAGTTTGGGATTAGCTAAAATATTTATGGAACAATTACCCATTCCCAAAATATCAGACGAGGCACAAGAGCCATTTATTGCCAAAGCTGATTTGATGATACATCTCAACAGAGATTTGCAAGAAAAATGTGTTGCTTTTGAAAGGAGTTTGTTGCGTGAATTTGGTTTGGAAAAACTCACCACAAAATTGCAAACTTGGTACGCACTGCCCTATTCCGATTTTTTGAAAGAATTGGAAAAACAAAAAGTGAAATTAAGTCTTGCGCAAAAATCCGAATGGGAAAGTTATTTTTCTGCGGAAAAACAAAAAGCACAAAAACTGCAAAACGAAATTGCGCTCACTGACCAAGAAATCAACCGCATGGTTTATGCTTTGTACGATTTGACAGCGGAAGAAGTGGCTTTGGTGGAGGCATAATGAGGTGTTTTTTGTGAAAACTTTTTTATCTAAAATATTGGGGTAGATTGCGCGTACCAAAAAAATCATTAAAAAACAGCAGAGGTGTTAAAATTCTGAACGTATTTGTTTAAATCTGAATAACGGCGAAAAACATAAAAGGACTCACAAAACATATATTTTTCAAAATTTGTTTACTTTTGTCATAAAGAAAATGTTGCAAACTTTGCTGCTTTACGGCAGCTTCGGCGACTTTCAACACACAAAAATTACAAAAAAATGGAAAATAAAACACTTCACATCGGATTTTTCGGCTTCGGTGTTGTCGGACAAGGTCTTTACGATGTTTTGACCAAAAGTCGCTTGCAAGATGTGCATATTCACAAAATCTGCATCAAGGACATCAACAAAAAACGTTCTTTGCCGGCGCAGCTTTTCACCGACAATGCGCAGGAAATTTTAGAAAATCCCGAAATTACCACGATTGTCGAAATGATAAATGACCCCGCGCAGGCATTTTGGATAGCTAAAGAAGCAATGTCGAGAGGCAAAAATTACATTTCGGCAAGCAAAAAAATGCTTGCCCCGAACCTCGGCGAGTTGATTGATTTGCAAAAAAAACACAATGTTTCTTTGCTCTACGAGGCTTCATCCTGCGGCAGCATTCCGATTATTCGAAATTTGGACGAATATTATGACAATGAATTTCTGCATGCCGTCTATGGAATTTTCAACGGGACAAGCAATTATATCCTTTCTCAATTATTTTCAAAAAATCAACTTTACGCCGAGGCTTTGCGCGAAGCACAGGAACTCGGTTTCGCGGAAACTGACCCTACCGATGACGTTGAAGGTTTTGATGCAAAATACAAACTTTGCATCATTTCGAATCACGCATTCGGCATTGTGCTCAATCCGAATGATGTTTTAAACATCGGGATTTCGCAAATTTCCGAGCACGACATTCGATTCGCTAAGGAAAAAGATGTAAAAATTAAGTTGATTTGTGAAGCAAGAAAATACGGTGAAAATGAGGTTTTTACAATGGTTTCTCCGCATTTTATTTGGAAAAAACACCCCTTGTACCATACCGAAAACGAATTTAACGGGGTGATTATCGAAGGTGCATTTTCACAAAA
>JBPOJO010000121.1:0-25366 GCA_052033485.1 Bacteroidota bacterium
CGCCGCAAAATTCAAATTTTTATGTTCTTGATAATTCATCTGATACAAAAATTTTTAACGCGCAAAGATAAGAATTGGTGTGAAAAAAATAAATATCCGCGAATATATTTGTGAACAAAAAAGGTTTGAAAAGGAATAATTTTGAAAAAATGCTTATTTGAAAAAATCGGTGTTTTCACTGAGATATTTTTTCACGGCAGCAAATAACTTCGTTTTTTCAAACTCGGAGCGAGGATAGGCGATTCTAAAAAGCGAAGTTAAGGATTTTGCGCTTGGTCTGTCTTTGCACTTCGTCCTCAGAAATGAAGCTAAAACAGACATAAAATCATGTCCGTTACACAACTGAAAGTCCTCGTGATATTCGTTTGCCAACTTCGATATTTCTTCTAAAATGACATCAATTTCCTTGATTTTTGCATTTTTTGATTTTCCTGCTATCTGTTCTGCAAATTTTTGATTAGCTATCGAAAAATCATTAGGCAGAAAAATTCCCTCAAACGTTGCGCCTTCAAAAGAAAACGCCAAACAACGCAATTCATTCAACCATCGAAAATAACTGACAAAACGCAAAGCCGTGAGCAATTTTTTGCGCAAATCTTCATGTTCGGTTTCCGGCAGACGGCAAAATTCATGTAAAACCGCACTGAATGTGGTAACGGAAGCAACCATGAGCATTTCGGAATCATGGAAATCCGTAAAAAATAAATTCGGTAGGCAAGGCTGTTGATTTTCTAAATGAGCAAAATCAGCGTCGCGAATGCCGATTATCGCGTCGAAAAGCGATTTTAATTCTTGCAAACCCTTTTCTAAGGATAATTTCCCGCCGGGAATATATTCAATTCTAAAACGTTCGTCTGTATATAATTTGCGGTACAAGCGCACATCACTGTCGCCCTCCAATAAAATAAAAATCTTGTTTTTTGTCTTCGGGTTATTAAAATCGAAGCGCAATTCGTTTATTTTGTATTGATAGGTTTCATTTTCTCTTGTCATTGCATCTTTTGCGTTTCGAGGTTAAAAACTAAATCCCAACGGCTGTTTACAATCGAAGGCGAATGTGTAGCAAGCAAAACCTGCATTTTTTGCAGACTGATAATCGCTAAAAGGTCATTCAAAAACTCTTTTTGCCATGTTATGTGCAAGGAAATTTCAGGCTCATCTATCAAAACTAAAGTATTCGGTGTGGTTCTGAATATCAATTCGTAAAGCAAAACAACTTCGTGCTGCTCTCCGGAAGATAAGTCCCTCAAATTTAATTCTTTACCTTTGCTTGTCAGAAAATGAAAGCCATTTTCTTTATTGATTTGAATGGTTTTAAAAGTGAAACGACGCTCGTTCAGAATACTTGTAAATAATTCCAAATGTTGAATCAATGGATTAAAAACGCCTATTTTTTGTTCCGTGTCCGCTAAATAGACCAATAAAACTTTGGCATTAGCTTCATCATATTCGGGAATTTCTTGTTCACTTTCCGACAAACCGAACTTTTTTAATTTTGCATGTTGCTGTCTCAAAGCCTCAAAACGATTGTTAAATTCCTCTTTTGAAATGGATTTTGTTTGGCTCAACAGCCTTTTGGGAAAACTGCTGTCCAATTCTTGTGCAAGCGAAAATGATTTTTGAATAGTTTGGTTGATATAATTTTTCAATTCTTTGGCGTATTCCTGAACAGAATGAGTCGTATAGTTTTCATCATTTTGACTTTTGCCGCTTTTCTTTTCTACGGTTTTAAACAAACGATACTCTTTAATGAGATATACGTTTAAACCGTTTAGAAATTGTTCTAATTTTTTGTTACTCAATAAAAATTTCCTTAAGTACATGGAATAAAATTTATCTTCAAGCATCACATTAATTTCCTCGTTTGTGAATGTGTCATTTGTACTGATATCAATCCATTCCTTTTCATTAATTCGACGAAAAAGAGTTTCTCGCACAATTCTTCTTTCAATTTCCTCTTTCATTACTTTCAGTATATTCGATATTGAAAAAAAGTCAACTTGTTCGTTCGCTTCGTATAAAAAAAAGTCAAAATCTTCTCCGTCTGCTTTTTTTACAATTTCCAAACGATTTTCATTATCAAACCACATCGTGATTTTTTCAAAGACTAATTTGTAAAAAAAAAGAAACTTACGGTTAAATAAACTGTCAATAATATTCAAAATCATGGTTTTTCCGTAACCGTTAGGCGCGGTGAGAATAAGCAAATCCTCCGGCGTTTGGAACGGAATTTCGTAATCAAATTGGTCAAATAAATTGATAATGTCAATTTTTTGAAGTTTCATTTCTTGAAATAGTTTTGTGTATCAATTCACAAAGTTACAATTCTTTTTAAAATCGTTTATATTTTAAAAAAATTATTGCTCTTGCCAAAAAAAACGCCGCCCGCAATGATAAAAATTTTGTTCAAAACTGCCGCGATGCGCTGTGAAAAGGAATCATGAAAAATAAGTTTTGCGAAGTGTTTTTTGAAAAAAACGCCAATCTTTGGTGGTTTTTGTCAAAAAAATTACATTAGGCTCTTTTTTGCGCTTTGTGAATTTTTTTTTGAAAAAAAAATGCTATTATCCTTGTTTTTAGGCAAATAAACTATTTTTCGTAAAAAAACACGCCGATAAAAAAAAATCATTTTTATTATTTAACGAAATTTTTTTTTAAAAAATCATTGCAAAAGATTTTTTTTTTTACATTTGCACTTAGGGAAAAAAAAGAGAATTTTCTTGACACTTTTCTCCGAAAAATTTTTGTTCCTTTCAGCAGTGTAACTCCGGGTATAATGGCAAAACTAAAAAATATCATAAAGCAACTTTCCGACAAAGATTATCAAGAAATCTATACGTCTTTGATGGAAAGTAACGCCGATAAATCCGCTTTTTTGCTCAAACAATTGCGCGAAAAGCAGCTTTCGGACACGAAAATAATGGAAGACTTGGGCGTGAACACAAACGCTTACTCCACTTTGCGCTCGCGTTTGAACCAAAAAATTGAAGAATACCTCCTCCAACAAATGGAAAGTCCGAGAACGGACTTGCTCAAAAAAGTCGCTAATATCAACGAGGTTATTTTTACAAAAAAGAAAGCAATTTCTTTGGCAACACTCAAAAAACTTGAAAAAGAACTGATTGATTACGATTTGTCAAACGAACTTACCCTTGTCTACAAGGCGTTAAAAAAATTGCACGTTAATTCGCCCGACAGCTACAATTTTTCGCAAGCTTACAACAAAAATGTAGCGTATATGCTTGCCGTTGATAAAGCCGAAGACCTTTTGGCGGAATATTTTAAAAAATTCGGCGTTTTTACTTTCACCGGCGACGAAGTTGACAGGCTTGGTTTAACTTTGCTTAACAATGAAATAAACAATACCGAAAAACTGTATCAAACGCACCGTTTGTATGTCTACAAATGCTGTGTGAATATATTCCACCGCCTTTTCGTTGAAGCCGACGACCAATCTGCCGGCTCGGAAGATGAGCCGATTGAGGACATGTTGAATAAGGTGCAAAAAATTTTTACGACCTACCAATCCGATTCGATTTATTATCACCTTCGCATCGTTTTTGAATTTTTGCGCCTCGAATATTATACACATTATAAGGTGTACAGGAAAGCCGAAAAATATTTTGAAGACCTCAACGAATCGACTGCGGCTTTGTTAACAAACTTTGCTTGGTTCACTTTCCCCGCGCAATTTTTGCACACAAAAATCGAACGTGCCATGCGTTTAGACCTCACGAATGACATGCACGAGGAAAATAAATTGCTTTTCGAAGAATTTGAAACCGATGTTGAAGATTTGCCGAATTACGTCAATTACATCATGTACCGCGCTTTGTGCTATCATTTTGCGGGAAAATATGAGCAGGCGGCTAAGTGGATTAACAATCTGCTCAATGAAATCAGCCTCAAAAAATACCCGTATGTGCTTTTGGAAATTAAAGCCATTCTCGCGCTCGAATATTGTTTAATGAAAGATTTTGAACTCCATCAACAACTCATTAACAGCATTCAAAGACAAATTCGCATCTTGGGAAAAGACGATGCCGACCACATCATTTATTTTATTAAAATTTTGAAAACGGCACTCAACGAAGGCAAAAAAGAGAAAAAAGCAAAAATTAAAGCCTATGCTGACCGTATTCCCTCGCATCACCGAAAATTGTTTTCGCCGACCAAATACATTAAGTTTGATGAAAAATTATTAAACTTATTGGCGGATTTATAGTTTTTAAGACACTCCGTGAAATAAATATTGCCGAATCGGAACGGAAAATTCCCGTTCATTTCGGCAATATCGCGGAATCTTGGTTTTAACTCAGCTTCTGAGCATAAAAACAGAATACAGTTTGCTGCTTGTTAATGCAAAAAGGGCTTAGAACTAACAATTTACAAAGAAAAGTTAGTTCTTGTGTATGAAAAATACACTTTTAAATTGTCCGATAACTAAGTAAAAAAAAATGAAAAATATTCAACATTCTTCAAATATTTTGCTCAACAACCTGTTGAACCCGGCAAGGAGCGAATGGGCAAAAATTGCGGAGCGAAAATTGACTGATTTCGCCGAGTTGGAAAAAACTGTTGAAGAAATCTTTTCCAAAGTTCGCTCGGAAGGCGATGACGCTTTATTTTACTACACTTATACGTTTGACGGTGTCGGTTTAGTTTCTCTTAACGTCCCTTCCGACGATTTTTCGGAAGCCGAAAGAAGCCTTTCGCCCGAATTGAAACGGTCAATCAAAGAAGCCGCAGAAAATATCGCTCTTTTCCACGAAACACAAAAAGAAGAAGTTCGGAAAGTCGGCATCAAAACGGGCGTTACCTGTTGGCGAAAATCCGTTCCGATTGAAAAAGTCGGCTTGTACATTCCGGGCGGCAGCGCACCCCTCTTTTCGACCGTGCTCATGCTCGGAATCCCCGCCAAAATAGCCGGTTGCAAAGAAATCGTCCTTTGCACGCCTCCCGACAGTTTCGGAAAAATTCACCCCGCCATTCTTTACGCCGCTTCCATCGTCGGTATTCGGCAAATTTTTAAGGTCGGAGGTGCGCAAGCGATAGCGGCAATGGGCTTCGGCACGCAAACCGTCCCGAAAACCGATAAAATTTTCGGACCCGGCAATCAATATGTAACTGCCGCAAAAATGTTGTTGAGCAAACGCGGCATTGCGATAGATTTGCCTGCCGGTCCGTCCGAATTGATGGTTTTGGCGGACGAAACCTCAAATCCGAAATTTGTTGCGGCGGATTTACTTTCGCAAGCGGAACACGGCAAGGACAGTCAGGTGATTTTGGCGGCTAATAATGAAAATATTGTTAAAAATACTCTTCGCGAACTTGAAATTCAGCTTGAAAAATTGCCGCGAAAAGACATCGCAAAGGCTGCTTTAAAAAACAGCCGCGCGCTTATTTTTACAAAACCGACTGACATGTTCGATTTTGCAAATTTTTATGCACCCGAACACCTTATTATAGCGTCCGACCGTGCGGAGGAATATGCCGAATTAATTGAAAACGCCGGCTCGGTTTTTCTCGGGCATTTTGCGCCCGAATCGGCAGGCGATTATGCAAGCGGAACGAATCACACCTTGCCGACAAACGGCGCGGCACGTGCTTTCAGCGGGGTTTCTTTGGACAGTTTTGTAAAAAAAATTACTTTTCAACACCTCACTTACGAGGGATTGAAAAGTTTGTCGACTGCCATCGAGAGCATGGCTGCCGCCGAGCAACTTGATGCACACAGAAAAGCAGTTGCACTGCGTTTTGAGAGAGAATAATTTTTTTGAAAAATAAAATGTTTTTTTTTGAGTTTAAACAAAAAATATTTTACTTTTGCACCTCAAATTATTTTTACAATGAAAACACTTGAAATAGTAGGGTACAACCGGACAAAACTCGGTTCAAACGATTCAAAAAAGTTACGCTTAGACGGCAGTGTCCCTTGCGTTCTTTACGGCGGCAAAGAAGTTAAACACTTTCACGCTCCGATGATTTTGTTCCGCGACTTGGTTTATACGCCCGATGTACACAAAGTGATTTTGAACATCGAAGGTTCGATTCACGAATGTATTATGCAAGACTTGCAATTTCACCCCGTCAGCGAGGTTTTGTTGCACGTAGATTTTCTCGAATTGTCAGACAAACCCGTTGTGATGAACATTCCCGTTCGTTGTATCGGCACAAGTGTAGGCGTTCAAAAAGGCGGTCGTCTTGCTCAAAAAATCAGAACCATGAAAGTTAAAGCTATGCCGAACGAAATGCCGGAAGCAATCGAAGTTGATATTACTAATTTGGATTTGGGAAAAACCATTAAAATTAGCGATATTTCAAAAGGCGATTACGCTATTCTTAATTCGCCGATGACCTCAATCGCGACCGTTACGATTCCGCGTTCGCTCCGTGAGCAACAATAGTATTTTTTCAGGTTGTTAATCTTCCTGCAAATAAGCCCTGACAGCGGTCAACAGACTGCGTCAGGGTTTTTTTTTGCAAAAAAGAGCTTCATTTCTCGCCTACACAATTTGTTTTCAGAAAGTTAAAGAACGATTTGCCCTCCGAATTTGTTAAGGCTGCGAAATGCTTTCGGAGGTACAGCCTTTCGCGCTTTGATTCATTTTTTGCGAATCGCACGGCTTAATATTGATTTACAATTCATTTTGAATTTTTAAAGATTAATTAAAAAAATATTCAAATATTTCATTGCAATTATGGTGTAATATTTGTACCTTTGCAGAAAATTTAACCGATACAATTATGACGCACACTTTGAAAAGCTCGGCAAAAGAAACCGCCAAAACTATCTTAAAACATTTTGCAGAAAAGAAAAAATGCAAGGAATGCGGCTCGGCTTATTGCATTATACCCTCGGGCGTGCAACCGTATATGAGCAGTGAGGTAAAAAAAATGTTGAGTTTAAAAACAGATTGGGCTTTTGAGGAAGATGAGGTAAAAGATTTGCTTTTTTGTGAGCATTGCCTTAATGTAAGAAAAAATTAATTTCTTTACTTTTATTTAAGGTATTTTCTGAATATTTCTTTTTTCATGCGACTTTGACGAAGAGACAGAAAACGGCAAGAAAAACACTTGCCGTTTTTTGTGTTACATGGTTGGTTTTGTTTGCATCAATTTTTCGACAAAGTGGTACGGAACGTAAATAGGTTTTCTAATTTCTCCGCTTTTGAGTGAAAATCGAATATTTTGCGGCAAAAAAACATAGTCGGCAAGCGAACTTTCAGCTTTTATGCCCAAACGTTTCATTTCTCCCTCCATAATTCCTCGCAGGCGCGCTTCCCATTGCTCGCCCCCGAAATATTCGTTTAACACCATTTTTTTCCTTGCTCTGATGTTGAAATTAACGGTTTGAAAGAGTGTTTTTTTGTCTTCCGAACAAATTTCAAATGCAATGACTTCATTTGAAAAATATATCATTTCGAAAGAAAGCCTGACTTCTAAACCGTAAGCCGCATAAACATCTTCAAATTGATTTTGAATAAATTGATTGATTCCGGCAGACAATTCGAGACTGTTTTCCGAATTTAAAACCACAAAGGGGATTTTTGTTTCGACTTCGAGAATTTTTTTGCTGATTTCATGCAATTTGTAAGGCATATCTACCGCTTTCATGTGCACGGGTAAAACTTTAACGCCGTCCGCACTGTGAAATTTCCCCCCCTCAAAAGTGGGCTCAAAATAAATATTCCCCGCAGAAATTTCATTTTGCGGCAAATATTCTTCAAAATTATATTGACTTTTCGATTTTAAAACAATGTCTTGCCAATATTTTGTGTAAAAATATCGCCCTGTTGAATATTCTCTGCTCCTTTTATTGCCGCTGAAAAGGGCATAAAATCCTTTATCCTCGCCGATTGTGCCCTGATATGCGTGCCATTCACTCAACATGATGCCGGTTCTGAACTTTGAATTTTCCGTCAATTCTTCGGTTTGCTTTTGCACGCCGTTGATGAGCGAAATATTATTTTGCGGCAAAGGAAATCCCGCATCGGAAGTAGTCCATTTTGCCGCATTTTTGTTACTTTTGTCAAGCAGACAAGATACGATAAGCTCCTTTTTTTTATCGTCAATGAGCTTAAAATAGATTTTATCATTTTCTCTTGCCAATTCGTAAATGGTGAACAGCCTTTCGACTGTATCCTTTTTTACAAGCAATGAGAGGTGATTTTGTCCCGTTTCGGCATTGATTTGAATGCTGAATGGCTTTGCTTTTTTACTTGAATCCTTCGGCATTTCCTCCCCTACCCAAGTTTTGGGAAAATCTTGTAAAAATGAGCTAATTCGTGAATTGCCGGTTATCAATTCGTATCGTTTGCATGATGCGAAAAGAAGCAAAAGCAAAATGAGTACGCAGTTTATTTTTTTCATGTTTGTTTGCTTTTTTTGTAATTTAATACAAAAACTTCGCCCGCTTTTTGCTTTTTAGGTAAATGTCTTTTTTTAAACAGCGAAAGCGAATATTTTTTCGAGAAATTTTTTGGAAAAGATTTGCAAATGCAATAGATTTGCATAAATAAACTTCACAAAGTATGAACCTTAAAACTTCACTCCTTACGGCTGCGATTCTTTTCGCAGGAACAAGCTTTTTTTCATGTTCTAAAAAAGAGGACAACGCGCCTGCCGATAAAACAGCCCCTCTTTTGGTTTCTCACAAAATTAACAATTCTATTTTGTCCGGCGAAAAATTAGAAATTGAGCTTAATTTTTCGGACGAAACCGAACTCGGACAAGCAAAAATCATTATTCATGACGCTTTTGACGGGCACGGGCACGGGAGAATGAGCGGTTCGGCTTTTTCTTTTGAAAAAATTTTTACGCTGACCGGCAAAACAAACACACTCAAAGAGTATGTCGCTGTTCCGACCGACGCGCTGACCGGCAACTATCATTTGCTTGTCGAATTTACGGATAAAGCGGGAAATGAAGGCATTGAGCACGAACATGAGTTTGAAATCACCGCTAAAACACAACCTGTTGTTGCGATTCAGTACCCCGGACAAGGCGTTACCCTCACGCGCACTTTCACCGCATCGGGCGGCATGACGGCGCAAAACGGTTTAAAAGAGGCAGTTATGTCTTTACACCCTCTTTCCGCAAGCGGTGAAGCAATGGCGTTTGTTTTTGAGAAAAAATTAATCATCAACGACAAACCCTCATCGCTCGGTTTTGATGCCTTCGGCGAAATCACTTTGCCGGCAAGTATCACGGCAGGAAATTATGAATTTCGCATTAAAGTTACGGATATGAACGGCAACACGAAAACGGCAAAAGTTTCGGTTAAACTTGTTTAATTTTCGCCTTTGCGTGTTTCTTCACAAGCGACTTTCGCAGTTGCTTGTGAAGACCACACGCGAGGACTCGCCGTTGCTTGTGTCTTCTCAAGCGACAAAAAGATAAACAAGGACTCCCTTCGCCGTTGCTTGTGTCTTCACAAGCGACAAAAAGATAAACAAGGACTCCTGAATTTTCATTTACCTGCCAAATTTTTTTTTAAAAATGGCAGGTTTTTTTTTAAATTTTCCTACATTGCATTTTTGTTACAAAAATGCAAAAGATGTTCAAATTGGCTTTCATTTTTTTTCTTATTTGTATTTTTTGTACGCCCTGCTCACTGCTCTATGCACAGGAGTTGCGCCCTTTGCGTGTAATGACGCTTGACGTATGGAACTCCTCGCGCGGAATGCCGTTTAACGGAAATTATCAAATCAAAAAAACGGCATCAGGCTACATTGTCGTAACTTCTTATGACGGACTTTTGCGCTTTGACGGCAATCGTTTTGATATGATAGACAAAAATGAGTTACCCGATTTGAAACTCGGCAGCATTGTCGCAAATGCTTTTTATGAAGATGAGGAGCAAAATTATTGGTTATACGCTTTGGAAAACGGGGCTTTTAAGGGAAAAAATGGGCGTTTTGAAAAAGTTTATGCTTTGGACAGTTTAAAATCGCCCGCGAATTATTTTTTTCAAATTGCTAAAAATCAATTCATTATCGGAACACGCGGCGACGGAGTGTATCTTTTTGATGAAAAACAAAATAGTTTAAGCCGCTTTGACAACCCCGAACTCTCAAAAGGAAATTTTATCAGCATCGAAAAAATTGCCGAAAATACCTTTTGGTTGGGTACGGAAGAAAACGGTATTTGGCTTGTGGAAAAGAATAAAATTTCGCGAATTAATGAAAATATTACAGAAAATTTGCCGAAAACGGTCAATGTTATCAAAAAAGATAAAAAAGGCAGAATTTGGCTCGGCACGCGGCGAGGTTTATTTTTTGCGGAAAACGGCAAATTACAAGAACTTTATTCTTTGAGCGGAAAACTCGTCAGCGATGTTGTTTTCGCTCCTGACGGTCGACTTTTCATCTCCGCAACGCACGCCTTATATGCGTACAACGAACAAACGGGCAAAACGGAGCGATTCGGCTCTGATGAGGGCTTGCCGATTGACGATTTGCGAGATTTAGATATTGATGACTACGGAAATATTTGGATTTCTTCTTACAAAATGGGCATTGCACGCTTGCGTGTGGGAAATTTTCTAAATTTATTGCCCGAAAAAGGTTTGAGCAAAAAGCCCGTCAACGCGGTGATTGAAAATTTGAAAAGCGGCATCTTGGTCGGCAACGATGCAGCGGAACTGCTTGACTGTCATATAGATACCATCAGAAAAATTGAAGTAAAAAGTTTTGTAAAAGACCGAATAAAATGCCTTTTTAAGGACAGCGGCGACAATATTTGGATTGGGCACAGCGGCGGAGTGCTCAAAATTCAGCCTGACGGCAAGGAAATTGCTTTCGGTACTGAAAATATTTTGCCCGAAAATACCGTGCGTGTCGTTTGTGAAGACAATGAACAAACAATTTGGATTGGCTTGCGAAATTCGGGCTTAATCGGGTTGAAAAAAGACGGCAATATTATTCGTTTTAGCAAAGAAAACGGCTTAAATTCTAATTTTATCATGGATATTCTCCTCGACAAAAGCGGTCGTTTGATTGTCGGAACGAACACCGGCGGAGTGAATATTATTGAAAAAAACGGAAATGTTTCGCACTTTACACCGAAAGAAGGGCTTGCAAGCAATTTGGTTTTTCGTATGTACGTAGATGCCGAAAATAATGTTTGGGTCAGCTCAAATGTAGGCTTTTCGCGCATCAAAAACGGCAAAGCAAGCTCTGTTGCGATTGATAAATATTTGCCCGTTTCGGCTCTTTATGACATTAAAGAAGACGGTTTAGGCTATTTTTGGCTCACTTCCAATAAAGGAGTTTTTCGTGTCAAAAAAACTGATTGTGAAGCCCTTTTAGACAG
This sequence comes from Bacteroidota bacterium, assembly GCA_052033485.1. Classification (GTDB taxonomy): domain Bacteria; phylum Bacteroidota; class Bacteroidia; order Cytophagales; family Bernardetiaceae; genus JBPOJO01. The sequence continues at coordinate 11,317 of JBPOJO010000121.1, forward strand.
AAAATCTGATGTTTTGCCCTTCAAAATGTTTAATAAATTCGACGGAATGGCAAGCGAAGAATGTAATCCGACGGCTCAAAATTTTTTAGACAAAGATGGACTTTTATGGTTTGCGACAATAGAGGGCGTTTCATATATAGATACCAAAAATATCAATATGAACGAAAAATTGGAGCCTGTCATTATCGAAAAAATTGTCATTGACGACAAGCCGCTCTTCGTTTTTGGGCGAAACAACCCTATTGTACTTGCCGACAATGTGCAAAGGGTAGTTTTTAAATATACATCGCCCTATCTTTACAAATCCGAAAAACTTACTTATTACTACAAATTAGAGGGTTTTGACAAGGAATGGAAAAAAACGCATGAGCAGGAAATTTCCTACACGAATTTATCGCCCCGAAGCTATACTTTTTTGGTCAAAGCCTGCAATGAAGACGGTTTTTGTACGGAAATGGTAACAGCCTTGTCCGTTACAAAAGAGGCTTATTTTTATCAAACTGTCGGTTTTTGGGTGTTAGTGGCGGTTATTTTTCTTGCCGTTTTGTATGCGATTTACACCTATCGCGTGCGACAAATCAAGAAAAATGAGTATAAATTGGCGCAGTTGGTCGAATTAAGAACTGCCGAAATTAATTTGCAAAAAGAAGAGTTACTTGCGCAAAGGGACAGAATTGAGGAGCAAAAAATTCAGATTGAAAAGTCTTATCATAAGCTCAATACGGTGAGCGAAATCGGGCAAAAAGTTACAGCAGTGCTTAATTATGAGGAACTTACGGCTTTATTGTATGCACAAGTAAATAAACTTTTGCGAGCCGACGGCTTCGGAATCGGGCTTTACAATCCGAAATGGCATCGTTTGGATTTCAGAGGTTTTATAGAAAATAATGAAGTTTTGCCGTTTTCTTTTGACCTTTTGAGCGAATCCGATAAACATTCTGTTCGCTGTTTTCAATCGCAAGAAATGATTCTTGTCAATGACAGACTGGCTGAATCGGCTAAAAATGAGCATTTTGAACCGAGTAAACACGGAAAAGAAGCCGCAGCCTTGATTTATTTGCCGCTTAAAATCGAATCCGAAACTTTGGGGGTTATCACGGTGCAATCTTTTGAAAAAAATGTTTATCGCGATTATCACCTCATGACTTTTCAGGCTTTAGCCTCTTATATTGCGATTGCTTTGGCGAATACAAAAGCCTACGAAATTATTCACGAAAAAAATCGCAATATCACGGACAGCATACGTTATGCAATGACCATTCAAAATTCAATTTTGCCGAATGAAGAGGAGTTAAGTGCCTCATTTGAAGAGTTTTTTGTCATTTACAAGCCGAAAGATATTGTTTCGGGAGATTTTTATTGGCACTATTCCGCTGAAAATTTGCGTTGTTTTGCCGTTGTGGATTGCACCGGACACGGTGTTCCGGGGGCGTTTATGTCCTTGATTGGCAATATGTTACTCAATGAAATTGTCCATGTTTTACACATCTTGCAGCCCGATAAAATTTTGGAAAAATTAAATTCGGAACTAAAAAAATCCCTCAAACAATCCGCCGAATCCGGCAACGACGGCATGGACGTATGTTTGCTTGCGTTGCAAAATTTGGACGAAAATTCAGTTCAAATTCAATTTGCGGGGGCAAAACGTCCGATTTATTACTCCGAAAACGGAAAAATAGCGGAAATTAAAGGCAGCAAAAAATCTATCGGTGCGGTTTCTTCTGAAGATGAAGTTATTTTTCAAAATGAAATTTTCACCTTAAAAAAAGGCGAAAAATTATATTTGAGTACAGACGGTTTTGCCGACCAAGCCGATGACCGAAGGCAAAAATTCGGCTCGGCAAATTTGCGCAAATTGTTGGAAAAAAATCTCGATTTGCCGCTCAATGAGCAAAAAGAACGTATCGAAAATGCGCTTCTGACCCACAGCGGACAGACCGTGCAGCGCGACGATATCACTTTAATCGGGCTGAAATTGTAAAAACTTTGTAACTGTTTAGCCGGAGTGTACCGCGAGCTTTAGCTTGCGGATTTATGGAACAACAAGTCATTTCAACAAGCGAGTTTAAGGTCGCAAGCTAAAGCTCGCAGTACAATTTTTGATAAGCCGGCTAAATAGACACAAAACTTTATACCCTGTATTTTCATTTTTGCATTAAAAACTCCTATTTTTGCAAAAAAAATACCATGAAAAAACTGTTTTTAACATTCATTTTGGCTTTTGTTTTTGCATTTTCTTTTGCACAAAAACCCATTGAAATCGCTAATTTTGACCTCTCTGTCAAGCCTGCCGATGATTTTTATCATTACACAAACGGGCAGTGGCTCAAAAATACGACGATTCCCGCAAGTGAAGGGCGTTGGGGAACTTTCCAAGAATTAGCCGAAAGAAATAAAATCATTACAGGCAATATTTTAGACGAATCATTGTCGAACAATCAAGCCGAAAAAGGCAGTTCTTGGCAACTTGTACGCGATTTTTTTAAAAGCGGAATGGACACGCTTGCGGTTGAGAATGACGGAGTTGAGCCGATTCGTGAAGAATTGATTAAAATTGAAAAAGCTAAAAATTGGTTCGGCATTTCCCGTTGGTATCATGAATTTGCCGGCAAGGGCTACCCCCTGCTTTTAGGTTTGTATGTCGCGCCCGACACGAAAAACAGTGCCGTCAATACAATTTACCTCTCGCAGGGCGGAGGCGCGTTACCCGACCGCAGTTTTTATTTGGAAAATAATGAACGCCTGACAAATATCAGAAGCAAATATGCCGAGTATATCGCAAAATGCTTTGAATTAGCAGGTTACAAAGGAAAGCATGCGGACAAAGCCAAGAAAATTATTGAAATCGAAACTGAATTTGCCCGCATTACTCGCCCGAGAACCGAACTTCGCATACCCGAAAAAAATTACAATCCCCATACTTTGGCGGAACTGAAAAAATTAAGTCCTGCTTACGATTGGGATTATTTTTTTAAAGGACTCGGTTTGGAAAAAATTGATAAAATTATTGTCGGACAACCCGAATATTTGCAAAAAGCCGAAACACTTTACAAAAAATTCGGCATTGAGGATATGAAATTTTATCATCAATTCCGAATTATCAATGCCGCCGCGCCGTTTTTGACCGCTCAATTTCGCCGCTTACATTTTGAATTTTTCGGAAAAACTGTCAATGGTTTGCGCGAACAAAAAGACCGTCGCCGGCAAATGATTGAATTGACTGACAATCAATTAGGCGATGCGCTCGGCAAACTTTTCGTCGAACGCGCTTTTAAGCCGGAGGCAAAACGCAGAATGGGCGAATTAATTGACAATGTCAAAGCCGCTTTTGCGAAGAGAATGAAGAACCTCGAATGGATGAGTGAAGAAACGAAATTAGCGGCTTTGGCAAAATTAGCCGCTGTTACCTACAAAATCGGCTATCCCGAAGTGTGGGAAACTTACCCCGGACTTGACATAAAACCGCGCGGATTTTATCAAAATCTTGTCAATACCCGAAAATTTCGCTACAAAAAAATGCTGAACGACTACGGAAAACCCCGTGATAAAAACCGTTTCGGCATGTCCGCACCGACTGTCAACGCCTATTATTCGCCTTTGTCAAACGAAATTGTCTTTCCCGCAGGTATTTTGCAGCCGCCTTTCTTTTTTGCCGAGGGCGACGATGCCGTGAATTACGGCGGAATCGGGGCTGTTATCGGGCACGAACTTACACACGCTTTCGATGATTCGGGCGCAAAATTTGATGCGGAAGGAAATTTGAAAAATTGGTGGACAAAAGAGGACAGCCTTAAATTTGCCGATTTAGCCAATTTGGTTGCCGAGCAATACGGAAATTATACCGTTTTGGATAGTTTGAAATTAAACGGTCGTTTGACGCTCGGTGAAAATATTGCAGATTTGGGCGGTTTGTCGGTGGCGTATGAGGCTTTACAAATGGCACTTCAAAATAAATCGCGCGAAAAAATTGATGATTTTACGCCCGAACAAAGGTTTTTTATCAGTTGGTCGCAAGTTTGGCGCGGATTGTTTCGCCCCGAAACGATGGCTACGTACATCAAAACAGACTCGCATTCGCCCGGCATTTGGCGCGTGAACGGCACTTTGTCAAATTTGAAAGAGTTTCACGACGCTTTCGGTGTTCGGGACGGGTAAAAAATGAAACGTGAGAAAATTTTTACCATTTGGTAAGCCTTTTAAAACAAAGAACTGACATTTTTTTTTATGTCAGTTCTTTGTTGAAATTAAGCTTTTTTTCGACTCGTTTTTTTCGCGATTGCTTTGGTATCTGCCGCTTTGGTTTCTGTTTTTTTCGCGGCGACAGCCTTTTTCGGAGCAGCTTTTTTACTTTCTTCGCCCGTTTTGGCAGCTTTTGTATTGTCCGTCGCGGTTTTACTCCCTTTTTTGGCAAACCGTGAAGGTTTTTCGGGCGTTGCTTCCGCAAGACTTACACATTCTTCATACGTGATTTCTGCGGGTACTTTTCCTTTCGGTATTTTAACATTTTTTTTCTCAAAAGCAATGTACGCACCGTAACGTCCGTTAAGAATTTTAACATTAGGATTTTCCGGAAATGTTTTAATTGTTTTATTGGCATCTGATTCGCGCTTCGCAACAAATAAAGCAATCACTTCTTCGAGAGAAATGGACAAAGGGTCTGTGTCTTTCGGAAGAGATACATTGCCGGTGCTGTGTTTTGCATATATACCAAAAGGACCCGTATGAATACTCAAAACACTGCCTTCAAACTCTCCGACAGTGCGGGGAAGTTTAATAAGTTCGAGCGCGTCCTCGTATGCGATAGTTTCCAAACGTTGCCCTTTTTTGAGGTTCGCGTATATCGGTTTTTGACTTTCGTCGGCAGCAACAATTTCGACAACAGGTCCGAATTTTGTCATTCTGACAATCATATCTCTGCCCGTTTTGGGGTCTTTACCCAAAGTTCTGTTTTGAATGACCTCTTTTCTGTCGACGCTTTTGGCAATTTTTTCAATCAAAGGGTGAAAATTATCATAAAAAACTCTCAACATTTGATTCCAAACTAATTTCCCTGCCGCAATCTCGTCAAATTCTTTTTCAACTTTTGCCGTAAAGGACAAATCAACGACAGACGGAAAATATTTGACAAGAAAATCATTGACTATAATCCCCATATCGGTCGGGAACAACTTATTTTTTTCCGCTCCGAAAGTTTCGCTTTTATTCAAAGTTTGGATTTTATCCCCTTTGAGCACGTGTTCAATGATTTTTCTCTGTTTCCCTTCACGACTTTCTTTCACCACATAATTGCGATTGATGATGGTCGAAATTGTCGGTTCATAAGTTGAGGGGCGACCGATGCCGAGTTCCTCTAAGGCTTTGACCAATGAAGCTTCCGTGTAGCGTGGTTTCGGTCGCGAAAACTTCTCGGCGGCAATCATTTTAACGAAAATTAAATTTTGACCGACGGTAAGCGGCGGCAAGCTGTTTTTTGTTTCCTCCTCTTCTTCGTCGTTCGATTCAAGATAAACTGCCAAAAAGCCGTCAAAAATAATCACTTCGCCTTCGGCAATCAAAGGCACGGAGGGAACTGTGCTGATATCAACCGTCGCAATCGTGCGTTCAAGCTGCGCCTCCGCCATCTGTGAGGCAAGCGTCCTCTTCCAAATCAACTCGTAAAGTTTGTTTTCTCGTGCATCAGAAGAAGGGGCGCGAACGGAAAAATCGGTCGGTCTGATAGCCTCGTGAGCTTCTTGTGCCGATTCGTTTTTGGTTTTATACTGCCTTGTGTGCAAATATTTTTGACCGTACTGCGCCTTAATGACGGCTGCGGCTTTTTGCAAAGCATCTTCGGAAAGCGAAACAGAATCGGTACGCATATAGCTGATATGCCCTGCTTCGTAGAGTTTTTGTGCAATGCTCATGGTCGCCGAAACGGAAAAACCTAATTTTCGGGACGCTTCTTGTTGCAAGGTAGAGGTCGTGAAAGGCGCGGCAGGTGTTTTTTTCGCCGGCTTTTTTTCGAGATTTTTAATTTTATAACTTGCGCCGATACATTTTTTAACAAAATCAAGCGCAACTTCCGATGTTTGAAAATTTTTCGGTGTTACGGCTTCCATTGTGCCGAATTTGCCCATATCAAAATCCGCCGAAACACGAAAAGTCGACTCGGTCGTAAATTGTTCTATTTCGCGTTCTCTTTCGACAATTATGCGAACCGCTGCTGACTGAACACGTCCGGCTGATAAACCGCGTTTAATTTTGTCCCACAAAACGGGCGACAATTCAAAACCGACTAATCTGTCCAAAATCCGCCTTGCTTGTTGCGCATTGACAAGGTCTTGATTGATTTTGCCCGGGTTGTCTATCGCTTTTAATATCGCATTTTTGGTGATTTCGTGAAAAACAATTCTTTTAATTTTTGAATCGGGCAGTTGAAGAGCCTCTTTCAAATGCCATGAAATAGCCTCTCCTTCGCGGTCATCGTCCGTTGCGAGCCAAACAATTTCTGCCTTTTCCGAGAGTTCGCGCAATTCTTTGACGATGCTTTCTTTTTCCTTTTTAATTTCATAAACAGGCATAAAGTTATTTTCCGTTTCGATTGCTCCGTCATCTTTCGGCAAATCGCGAACGTGTCCTTGACTTGATTTTACGATAAAATCTTTTCCGAGATAGTTGTTGATAGTCTTAGCTTTTGCGGGCGACTCAACGATAAGTAAATTTTTAACCATTGCTGTAAGATATATGTGTTTTGAAAATGAAAAACAATCGAAAAAACGATTGTTGTTAAACCTTAAACTTTTAAAACAAAGATTTACAAAAACACAAAAACCGCCGCAAATATTTTCAATTTTTTTTTGATTGCCAAACACCTCGCTTTTTTTGTTTCCAAAATAGGCAAGAAATCGCCCTTTTTAGCCTTATATACAAGGAAAAAAAATGTGTATTTTTTTTCACGGCAAAGTCAACTTCATGTCTTTTTGCCGGTTTTCGGCGGCGGTATGCAGCCGACAGAACATTTTATGAGGCAGAATAGTTATAAATTTTTGTGAATAAGCTCTGTTTGTAAAAAATAACTTGCACGGAAAATTCGCCTTACTTATATTTGCGTGTGCTCAGAAAATTTTTTGTAATTGTTTAGACGGTGTGTACCGCGAGCTTTAGGATTTGGAGGAAGGTACTCCAAAACAGCTAAATTTAGCCGGCAAGATGCCGACAATACTATCAGGCTAAATAGTTACAATTTTTTTTTTAATGTAACTTCAATAATTTTTGAGGCAGAAATAAATTTATGATAGAAACAATTCTTTCAAAAACCATTGCGGGCGCATTCGTCGGCTATATCACGAACGATTTGGCGATTCAAATGCTGTTTCGGAAACGCTTGGGCTTAGGCGGAATTTTTTTGAAAACCCGTAATGAATTTATCGAAAATATCAGTCAAATTGTCGAACGCGACATTATTAATCACCGCACTTTAGAAGATGAACTCAAGAACGAGAGTTTTGACCTCACCCTCGAAAACACCGTTCGGCATTATTTTGAAAAAAACCTGCCCGAAACGGCAGAGGAAACGATGTTACTTTCCGAAATTCCGGGCATAGAAAATTCGGTACAAAATCTTTTGCGTAGCTTTGAATTGACCTTTCCCGACCTTCTTTTGCCCTTTTTGAGAGATGCAGCGGCGGAATTGACCGTCGCGGATTTGCTTTCGCCCGAACAAAGCGCACACGCAGGCGAAACGGCGGCTAAATTATTTGTCGAAAAAATAACAATCGGAAACGCTGCCGGCAAAATCATTACGGATATATACGAAAATAAGTTTGACGCGCCTGTCGGAGAAATGTTGGCGGAGGGGCTTTGGCAACAAATTTCACACAATATTTCGCAAAATTTACATGCCGAAATTCCGCCGATAATTGCCTCCGAAGAAACTAAAAATGCCTTAGATATTGTCTTTTTTACGGCAGAAATTCCTAAAATTTGTGAAAAAATTGCACGCGGAATTGCCGAAAAAAAGATTGCTGATATTATCGGAGAAAATTATTCACTTGAACTGCAAAAGGAAATTTTACTTCGCTTAAAAACAGTTTTGTCTTCTCAAGAAGGCGAAGAGGTTTTTATTTCTTTTGCCCGTGTGTTAATTTTTTCACTTGAAAGAGAGGAAAAAACTCTTTTTGAGCTTTTGAATGAAGATTTAGGCACAAAAATTCGCTTGTTTTTTAAAGAAACGTTTCCCGATATTTTTAAAAAAATTATTGAATGGCTGCAAAGCCGTCGCAAGAAAATCGAAGAGCTTGTTGACGCAACTTTTACGCAAAGTATTGATTCTAAGTTCAAATCGTGGATTGTCGAAACTTTTGTCGGAAGTGTGAGTAAATCGGCTGATGTCGTCGGGAAATTGACCGAAATATTGGAAAATTACGGCAAAAATCCCGAAAAAATTGCCAAAACTATTTCCGAGCAAATAACGGATTTTCTTTCAAAACAAAGCATCGGTAGCATTGTTCGCCTGCTCAAAGCCTCTTCCGCTATCACGCATTTAGCCCAAATTTTGCAAAAAAACATCGTTTCTGCCCTGACCGAATTGCCGCCGCAACAGAATTTTTTCACCAAAAAAATCGGCGATTATTTTCCGAGCGACAAAATCGCGATTTTTTTGCAAAAAAATATCTATCGTTTGCTCACCGAAACTTTGCCGCAAAATTTGCAAAAAGACAGGCGAATTTTACTTGCCCTCACCGGTGAAATTAACAATGTTCTCGACGATTTGCTCCTCAAAAAAACGGGTACAATTTTTTCAAAAGAGCAAGTTTTTAAATTTTCGCATTGGATTGACGAATATACAGCCGACATCGTGCAAATCAATGCCGCTCAAATTTCTTTTTTTCTCTCAAAACTGATTGCCGAAAAAGCCGCAGGAAAAAATTTGAACGTATATATCGCCAATGAGCAACTGCAAAATTTTTCTTTTTCAGCCGCCGCTTCCGTAAAATTGTTTGCGGAAAATGAATTTAAAAACCTTAGCAACAAGCAGTTACAAGAATATTTTCGCTTACTCAATCGCATTCCCGATGTGCATAAAAGCTTGTCTGTTGCGGCGAAATCGGCTTTGATGAAAAATTTGCCCTCCCTCATGAGCGGGCGCATTGAGGACGTTGTTCGCACGAATCTCAACCATCAATCGCAGGACACCATTCGCGATATGGTCGAAAAATTCATGGGCAAGGAACTTAAACCGATTACCGCTTTCGGCGCACTTTTGGGGGCTGCAACAGGTTTTGCCTTGCCTTTTGTTCCCTCAAGCCAAAATTTTTACATAGATTCGGGTGTTTCGGCTGTTACATACGGTTTTACGGGCATGGGCACGAATTGGGTCGCGCTCAAAATGATTTTTAAACCGCATTACAAAAAAACACTTTTGGGCATTCACCTCCCTTTTACCCCCGGCGTTGCGGTGAAAAATCAGAAGAGATTTGCCAAAAATATGGGTGATTTTGTCGGAAATAAATTGCTCAACAAAGACGGACTTGCCCTTTCGATTGAGAAAAATAAGGACAAAATAACCGATTTGCTGAACGATGTTTTTGTGAAAAATAATTTCGAACAAGCTGAGAAATTTATTCAAACCCATAAAGACACTTTGAGTGAAAACGCGGCTTCAAAGCTCCTCAACCTCGCCGATTCGCATGAAAATTTACTAAAAGAGTATATCCTTAAATTCTTTGAAAAATTCAAAAAATCAACCCTCGAAAACCTTAATACGGAGGCTTTTGAGAAAAAAATTTATCAATTTTTATCGGCAGAAAACAGCCTCATAAAATTGGAAGACAAACTGACGGAGGCTTTACAAAATTATCTTACGGACAAAACGCCCCTTGCCCAAAAAATTACGCCCGAACTAAAAAATCGTATCTGCATAGCGCTTTCCGACTTTGTCTTAAAAGCAGGAGAAAACTACCTTGACAAATTGAATGAAAAGGAGCTTTTAGATGTCGTAAATCCCTTTATTGATGCGAATTACAAAGTTTTTACCGAAAAAAATATTATTCAACTTTTAGGCGAAGAACAAACCCTCCGAGCGCAAAAATCTTTTTCTAAATTTATTTTTGCGCAACTTCAAAATGACAACAATCAGAAGAAAATTTTTGATTTTGTTGAGGCTAAAATAGGAGAAGAAATTGCGCACGACAAAAAAATCGGCGAACTTTTCGGCGGAAAATTACTCGGTTTGGTAACCGGAAATTTTGATTTTATTATCAAAAAAATTCTTCAATCCTCTTTGGATTGGCTGCGGGAAAACGCCGATACGATTGCCGAGCAGGTCTATGAGTCTTCTTTTCGCGAACAAAAATCTGTTTTTCTTTACAAAGATAATATCAAAAAAACGGTCAGAGACTTAGCAACAAACGGAATTCCGGTGTTTATTGCGGGTGAAAAAGAAAGCCTCACGGAGCTTATCGGAAAAGAAATTGCACGTCTGGGAGAAGTGAATTTAGGACAAATCGGCGTAAATGTTCGACAAAATGACCTTCGCGAAATGATTGTTAATCTCCTGAAAAGCAACCGATTAATTACTGCGATAGACGAACTTTCGGAAAGTTTAATGTCCGCTTTTTTTACCCTGCCCCTCAAAAGCCTTTTGTATGTGGTCGGAATCGAAAATGCAAAAAATGTTTTAAGTTTATTTGAAAATGAATTGCATATTTTACTTTCGCATTTGCAAGAACTTTTCAAAACAAAAAAAGAAGACATTGCAGGCAGCATAGAGAATTTAGCGGAAATATTCTTGTCGCAATTTTTAACTAATTTAACACTTTCAGACCTCACTGCCGACACGGGCAAAGAGGATTGGCAGAAAGCCGTTCGGAAGGGTGTTGAAGTCGTTCTGAGTAACGATGCTTTTGAATTGCAGGCTAAAAAAACTATTTCCGAAATTTTTTCTGAACTGAAAGGAAAACCTGCCGACGAATGGCTTCTGTGGGAAAGTTTGCCGAAAAATGTTGATGAAATTTGGCAAAAAATATTCAAAAATGAAAACCTGCGACAATCTATGCACGAGGCTTTGCGCCTTTTTTCTGATAAAAATTTGGCAACTTTGAATAACAATATAAACCCCGAAACAAAAATTTTTCTTGTCGATACGCTTGTGAAAGCTTTGCTTGCCGCTATGTCAGAAAAATTGCCGGGCGTTTTGGAAAGTTTGGACATCAAAAAAGTTGTCGTGAGGGAAATCGAAAAAATGCCGCCGCATGAAATCGAAGAACTTTTTAACAGTTTTGCCAAAAAATATTTTGAAGAATTGGTAAATTATGGCTTTGGATTCGGAATAATATTCGGTTTGTTGGCGGATTTGTTATTTTTCGGAGCAATTAAGGCTGTGCAATAGACTTGTTAAGCACACTGCTTTTCAAAAAAAAGTATATTTTTGAATATTTTCTGACTCCTTTTTGTTTTCATTGTAATTTTTTTGATAACTTTACGTGTGATGTGAAACTGAAAATTGAGAAAAAAATGGTTAAATTGGATAAAAAATATTGGGAAAAACGCTATGAAACGGGCGATACTTCATGGGATGTCGGTGAAATTTCGCGCCCGATTCGGGAATTTGTGGATAAGTTGCCCAAAAAGGACATTAGGATTCTCATTCCGGGGGCGGGAAATTCCTACGAGGCAGAATATTTGCACAAAAATGGCTTTACGAATGTTTTTGTTTTGGACATTGCGGAAGCACCTTTGAAAAACTTTTTGGAGAGATGCCCGACTTTTCCTGTCGAAAATATCATTCAGAAAGATTTTTTTAAGTACAAATGCCGAAAAAAATACGACCTCATCATAGAGCAGACATTTTTTTGTGCGATTGACCCTTCTTTGCGGGAAGAATACATGAAAAAAGTGCATTATTTGCTGAAAGACAATGCAAAATTTATGGGACTTTTTTTTGAAAAGGAATTTGAAGAAGAAGGACCTCCTTTCGGTTGGGGTTGGAATGAGTATGCTGCTTTATTCTCGCTGTGGTTTGATTTTATCAGTGTGGGACCGTGCAAAAACAGCATTGAGCCGCGCGCAGGAACTGAGCTTTTTTTCCTAATTCGCAAACGAAGATTGTCAATTTTTTAACTCAAAAAACAAAACCTATAAGGTTTTCGCAACCTTATAGGTTTAATAAAAGCCGAGTAAGCTGATATTTTTACATCACCATGCCGCCGTCGGAATGTAAGACGCTGCCGTTGATAAAAGAGGCTGCCTCTGACGCTAAAAACAGGTAGGCGTTTGCGATGTCTTCGGGCAAACCCGCGCGTCGAACAGGAATACTTTCTATCATTTTATTGCGAAATTCTTCCGGAATCGAAGCCGTCATGTCAGTTTGTATGTACCCCGGCGCAACGGCGTTGACCGTTATGCCGTATTTTCCCAATTCTCGCGCCATTGTTTTCGTCAAACCAATGACCCCGGCTTTTGCCGCGGCATAATTAGCCTGTCCGAAATTTCCGTATATACCTACGATAGACGATGCGTTCAAAATTCTGCCGTATTTCTGTGTCGTCATCTGCGGTGCAACAACTTTTATGCAGTTAAAAACCCCCGTCAAATTGACATCAATGACGGCTTGCCATTGTTCGGAGCCCATTTTTGAAAGAGACGCATCACGCAAAATTCCGGCATTATTGACTAAAATATCAATTCTCTGAAATTTATCAAGCGTTAAGCGTGCAGCTTGTTCAACGGAGGCAAAATCAGCCGTGTTGACTTTGAAAAACTCTGCGAAAAAGCCTTCCGAACGCATTTTCTCCGCAGTTATTTCGCCCGAATCCGAATAATCCCAAAGGGCAATTTTTGCACCGTTTTCGGCAAAACATTGAGCAGTTGCTTTTCCGATACCGTTTGCGCCGCCGGTAATGACAGCAACTTTATCTTTGAGTAAGTCGGCTTTAATTGTTTTCATTTTTTTGATATTTTTTACTGACATTTTGCAATTTTTCGTGCAGAAAATCCATGACAATTTGACGCAATAAAGCCATAAAAAATTCTTTCATTTCATAAAAAAATGAGCCGAAAAGATATGTACCTGCGTCGGAAATGAAATTAGATTTTTTGCTTTTTTTGCTTTCTCCGTCGCGATAAACGACTTTTTCAATTTTTTTCCCTTTGCCGGTCAATAAACCGAGCAATTTGAAACCTGCCCAAACGCCGCCTGTTGCTACGGAGGCAGTTTTTACTATTGAAATAATTTCGCGAGTTGTGTGCTGACTTCGGTGAATGAGTTGTTGTTTGTATTTTTCTCTCAAAACCAACAATTCTGTTCTTTTTTCGGAGTTATTTTTCATCGTTTTCTTTGTTAGAATGTGGGAATTTCACGTTTTCAACTGCATTTTCGACGACTTTGCTGAGGTTTTCGTCGGTTGCTTTTTTCGCGAACAGATAATAAAGCAGGAGCAAAAAAACGTAAAAAAGCGAAACTGCGGTGAAACCGACGTAAGGTTTCGTATCAAAGAAAAAATTAATAAAAAGCGCGACGGCAATGCTGCCGAAAATGAGCAAAAGGGTGCCGAGTATCACAAGAACAACAAATTCGGCAATTTTTGACAAAACGCGCGATATGCCCTCATGTGCATCAAGTTTGAGGAGTTCAAGATTTACTTCGAGATAATTGAGCAAACTTTCGAGGAGTTCGTCCGTCCTGATGCCGGTTTGCAGTTTTTCAATTATTTTTTTTCCGAGATGGTTCGTTTCCAAAATATTTTTCCTTGTAGTCCGATATTGACTGTGCCGTACAAGCGTGCAAAGTTAAATTTTTTTTCCGAAAAAGGAAATTTCAAACATTAAAATTCAGTGTCTGAATTTTTTTTGTAAAGTTGCTGCCTTTTTTAGACAAAAAAATTCGTAAATTGCAAAAAAAATTAGGCAATGGGCAAACAATTAGTGCGATTTGATTGGGCAATAAAAACACTTTACAGAAAACAACATGACAGTACTTTTTTTGGATTTTTTGGATATTCACGGCTTGGCTGAAAGTATATACTTTTACACCGCAGCAATTTCTTCGGCTTTCATTGTTTTACGATTTATC
>JBPOJO010000069.1:0-2002 GCA_052033485.1 Bacteroidota bacterium
AGCCAATGAAGGTGTAAAAAAAGTTACTGAACTCATTGACTATGAACAGTTAAGCCCCGAAGAACGTACCGAAAGCAAAAATCGCAATGCCGCCGAAAGTGCAAAGGCAATTTATGAGCAAGAGGCAAAACTGCGAGAGAAAGTTGATATTGCAAAAACCGCAATTTTGGAAGGGTTTGATAATACAGTTATCTCAAAATTAACAGGCTTAACCATTGAAAAAATAGAAATACTGCGTAACGAAAAACAGTAAAACTGTGCCTAACATTATGTTTGCGAAAAGGCGGGCTAATGTGCTAAAATGAACTTTTGTGCTTTCTATAAACATTATGCGTAAGGCAAGGGATTGCTGTTTAATCCCACCCTTCGCAAACATTTTTCCGCGTTAGGCGTATGGCAGTTTTTTCTGCAACTTTCAATAAAATAACAAATCAAGCAAAAATCTTTTTTGAGTCTTGCCGAAAAATAAATTTTCAGTCGGAAACACGAGCCAACACAAAGGCTTTCTCTCTTTTCCGAACAAAAATATTCGTCTTTTCTGAAATAAAATCTTTGGATTTTTGATTTTGTGTGCTTATTTTGCAGGCGAAAAAAAAACTTCGCCCCTTTCGGAATGAATACTTTTGTTTTGACTTGCATTTTTGACAATTTCTGAGCTTAAAACAATTCACTTAAACATATTTATAGATGCCAACGCTCCATTGGATAGGAAAAGATAAAGTTATTAATCATCATTTAGATGTTCCGTTTAAAGTTTTGGAGCATACTTACGGATTTGAGGACGGAACAAAAACCGATAAGGAAACCCTAAGCGGAAACAAAATCATTCACGGCGATAATTTGGAAGCACTCAAAGCCCTTTTGCCTGAGTACGAAGGTCGAATAAAGTGCATTTACATTGACCCGCCTTACAACACCGGAAATGAAAGTTGGGTCTATAACGACAACGTCAATGACCCGAAAATCAAAAAATGGCTCGGTAAAGTCGTCGGTAAAGAAGCGGAAGACCTCACAAGGCACGACAAATGGCTTTGCATGATGTATCCCCGTTTGAAACTTTTGCACAAACTCCTCGCAGACGACGGCGCAATTTTTATTTCTATTGATGACAACGAACAGGCAAATTTGAAATTAATTTGCGATGAAATCTTCGGTGCGGGAAATTTTGTGGGAAATTTGCCCACAGTTATGAACCTTAAAGGAAATCAAGACCAATTTGCATTTGCCGGAACTCATGAATATACCGCAGTATTTTGTAAAAACAAAACAAAACTGACAATTGGTAACTTGTTATTGGACGAAGAAGAAGCTGATACGTGGCTTGAAGATGAAATCGGTTTCTATAAAAAAGGTGCAAACCTCAAAGCCACGGGAACTAATGCTCCCAGAGAAAAAAGACCTAATTTATTTTATCCAGTCTATATAAATGACAATTTGGAAATTTCTTCTGAAAATAGTGCAGATTTTAAGTATGAAGTTTACCCAATAACAGATGGTCAAGAAATGTCTTGGAGATGGAGTAAAGAAAAATTGTTTTCTGAAAAATTTAATTTAATTATATATAAATCAGGAGAAAATATATCAATTTACAAAAATCAACGCCCCGAACTTGGAGATTTGCCGTCCAAAAAGCCAAAATCGATTTTATATAAACCTGAATACAGTAGTGGAAACGGAACTGCACAAATGAAAAATATATTTGGAGACAAAGCATTTCAAACTCCAAAACCGATAGAGCTAATTTTTGATTTACTTCAAATTTCTACGGATAAAAACTCCATCATCCTCGACTCCTTCGCAGGCAGCGGCACAACCGCTCACGCAGTTTTGAATCTTAACAAACAAGACGGCGGTCAACGGAAATTTATTTGTATCGAAATGGAAGATTATGCCGAAAGCATCACTGCGGAAAGGGTCAAACGTGTCATCAAAGGTTACGGAAAAACGGAAGGCACGGGCGGCAGTTTTGATTTTTATGCGTTGAGGCAAGCGATGTTTTTGG
>JBPOJO010000529.1:0-2943 GCA_052033485.1 Bacteroidota bacterium
GATATTTCCATTTGGAAAAAAATTACGTGGAAAAATTTTTCGCTCACGGGTATTTTTCAGTGTAAAAATGTCGGCAATGTAATGTACCAAAGTATGGCTTTTTACGCACTGCCGGGTCGAAATTGGCAATTTTCACTTGTTACGGAGCTGAAAAAGTAAATTATAAAGATTGAACTTTCGACACCTTTCCTGCAAATTTTCTGACGATAAGACAGTGCTTTTGTCGTTTTTGCCCAAACTAATGCCGGAAAGAGACAGTTACGAATTTTTTTTTTATCTTTGCGCTGCACATTTTCAAAGGCAAAAGCCATGTATTTTTGTTAAAATTAAATAAAACTATGCTTACAAGAGTTCTTCTTTTGGTTCAATCTCACATGAAAATTGCGCTGCGAACTCTGCTCAAAAATAAGCTCTATTCTTTTATCAAAATTTTTGGTTTGGCGGCAGGCATTTCGTCTTTTGCCGTGCTGTACGGTATCGTCAGTGTTGAAACAGGTTTTGACCGAGGAAGTGCAAAATTAGAAAATGTTTACCGCGTTTTGTCCGTTACGGGTGATGAAAAAAGCGAAGAATATTTTGCGAAAACGCCTTATTTGCAAGCCGGAATATTGAAAAAAAACTTTTCAGAAAATCTAATTGCCGTTTTACGAATTTTTGATTATCAGCTTCCCTTAGTGCCGATTGCGGTCGACAAAAATATTCATCACGAAAAAAGAATGCTTTTTGTAGATGACAATTTTTTTGATTTTTTTGACTTAACCGTGCTAAAAAAAATGCCCGACAAAAGTTTGAAGGACAGTTCAGTTGTTTTTATCAGCGAAAGATTGGCAAAAAAATTCTTCGGCTCTGCCGAAAAAGCATTGGGCAATAACCTCACTTATCAATACGCAGTGAATTTAAAAATTGTCGGAATTTTGGCGGACAAACAAAAACCGTCGCACATTACATCGGAGATAATATGCTCTTTTTCAACGCTTTACACGTATCCTGTCATGCAAAGGTTGGAAAATAATTTTTGGAATTCGTGTTATACTTATGTTAAATTAAAGCCTGAAATTGACAAAGATAATTTTGAAACAACGCTCAACACCTTCTTTTCGCAGACGCAAAACAAACGATATACTTTTTAAAAAAATCAGTTTACAATCGCCGGCAGAAATTCACTTAAAATCAAATTTTAAAGACGAATTGAACCAAAACGGGCACATTCGATTTGTTTTTATTTTGTCGAGCATCGGTTTTTTAATCGCGCTGATTGCGGTCATTAACATCACAAATTTGACAAGTGCGCGCGCTGCGGTGCGGGCAAAAGAAGTCGCGGTGAGGAAAATTCTCGGTTCGAGTCGCACGGAAATCTTTTTTCAAATTCTTTCCGAAAGTTTGATACTTTCAACGGCTTCGGTTTTTTTGTCTTTGGTTTTTTTTGAAATCTTTTTTCGCAATTTATCGCGCTCGCTGACCAATTTTTTAACAGTTCCCTCGCAAGAAGAGTTAATTTTGCCGGTCATTATTTCCGGCTTCGTATTCGGTTTATTATCAGGCGTTTATCCTGCGGTCATTACAGCGGCTTTTGACCCGATTGACGCGCTGCGGGGAAAAATGATAAAAACGACGGGTGCGCACACGATTCGCAAAATTTTGATAGTTGTTCAAACAGGTATAACCTCCATGTTGCTCGTTGTAACGACGGTAAATTATACACAAGTGATGTTTTTGCGGTCAAAAAAATTAGGTTTTGACAAAAATGATGTCTATGTTGTGCCGATTCAACACACGCAGTTTTTTTTGGCTTACGACAGTTTCAAACATGACTTGCTGTCTCAAAAACTTGCCCTGCACATAACTGCTGCCGATGCCGTTGTGGGAAAAGAGCATTTTGTGCGTCCGTATAAAGCAGGAAAAGATGAAAAAACCATGCTTTTTAACGAAATTTCGGTGAAACCTGACTTTTTGGAAACTTTCAGGCTTCAATTGATAGCAGGGCGCAATTTTTATTCGGATTCACTTTTCTTAACGGATACCCTTTATTGGCGAAAAAAATTACATCATGATGACACAACGGCGGTTATTGTCAATCGCGAAATGACGAAATTTATAGGATTTGAACGTCCCGAAGAGGCTTTGGGCTATCCCTTACATTCCTTGAGCGGCAATGAAGTTATCGTCGGTGTGGTTGAAAATTTTCATTACAAATCGCTTCAGGAGCATATTCAGCCGCTTATTTTGGATTTACCGCACGGGATTCGGGACAATTATTTGGCATCTCGGTATTTACTTTTAAAAATGGCAGACAATCGTTCGCAAAGTTTTCTTGCGACGGAAAAATTGTGGAAAAAATACCTTCCCGCAGTCCCTTTTGAATATTTTTCTTTGCGTTCAAAGTTAGACGAATTGTATTTGCAGGAGGAAAGATTGGCTAAAATAGCATCACTTTTTACGGAATTGGCGATTTTAATTTCGTGTTTGGGTTTGTTCGGAATGTCTTCTTTTTTGGCAGCATTAAAAAGGCATGAAGTCGGCATCAGAAAGGCTTTGGGAGCAGGTTTTTGGGAAATTTATGCAATATTTGCGCAATATTTTCTTCCTCTATTGCTTATCGGCATTATTTTGGGCAACATTTTGGCAACAATTATTAACTTTTTGTGGCTTAATTCATTTGCTTTTCACGTTTCTTTTCATTTCGTCCCATATTTTGTTTCATCGCTTGTCGTGATTTTGATAGCTCTTCTCATCATTAGTTTTCACGCAGTTCGCAGCGCACTCTCAAATCCTGTTGATGATTTGAATAATTTTTGAAAAATATTTTAAGTTTTTTTAAAAGTTCCGCCCTTGTTTGTGTCCTCACAAACGACCTCCGCCCTTGTTTGTGTCCTCACAAACGACAGATAATTAGCTCCGCCGTTGTTTGTGTCCTCACAAACGACCTCCGCCGTTGTTTGTGTC
>JBPOJO010000125.1:0-10579 GCA_052033485.1 Bacteroidota bacterium
ACCACCGCAAACCCCCCGCGCGGTTGGTGTGCCCCCCACACCCGACTTCATTGGATAATTCAACGAACACATTTGTCAACACACAAACCCCGGCGAACAAAAAAAAACACGGCAGTGGATTTTTCGCTGCCGTTTTTTTTCTTACAATTTTTCGCAACTTAAAGTCGCAAGCTGATAGCTCGCGAAAGAACCGGCTGAAAAATTGCATTTTTTTTATCTGCAAACTTATTCGTCGTCCGAAAGTGCAGCAAGTTTAGCCTGAATAGCTTTTGTTTTTTCGTGTTTTTCGCCGTAAAGTGATTTGTAACACGTCGCTAAGGGGTGAAAAACTTTTGCATTTTTGTCGTCAATCGCATGCGCTTTTTCGAGATACGGCAATGCTTTTTCAAATTTTTCTCTCACCTGCTTCATTTTCGGACTGTCGGGCTTGAGTTCGCCTGCCGTGAGCGTGTTTTCGATGGTAATGCCCTCGTTGTAATAATTTGCGCCGAGACCGAATTGTGCCGCAAAATTATTGCTGTCAAATTTGATAGTTTCTTCAAAATATTTTACCGCATCATCAATTTTTTTCAATTCAACACTGATAAGTGCCAAATTTGAAAGGTACATCGCTTTGGTTTGATTGTCTTGCGCAAGCTCCAAAGCGGCTTTGAGATAGGTTACGGCATCTTCATATTTTTGCTCGTTGATATAAGCGTTGATGAGGCGATTGAGATAAAAAGCTTCTTTGGGGAATTTTTTCATCGCATCTTCTGTCATTTGTTTTGCTTTTGCCTTATCGTCCGAACGTTCTGCCGCCATGACCGCGAATTGTAAGACTTCGTTAATCGCGTGAAGAGAATCTTTGAAAGCCTGATTTGCCGCAAATTTTTCGGCATATTGAATGGTTTTTTTGTTGTCTTCCGCATAAAAAGAAAAACGGGGCAAATAACGACCGACAAAATAGTTGTCAGGGTCAATTGTCACGGCTTTTTCAAAATACGGAAGAGCGGCTTCCGGCTCGGCTTGATTCGCAATCGCGGCATTGTACAGCGCGTTAAGCAGGCGGTCTTTCAAAGAAACCGAAACGCCCGGAATCGTAACATCAAGCATATTGGTGTATTTACCTTTACCTTTTTCAAGCTCGGCAATTTTGACGAAAGACTCGTTGATGTAGTCCATACTTTTCGGCTCTTGCGAGCGAACAGCCTCGTTTGTGTCCTCAAACATTGCAACATAAACTTCCGCGCGGGTGTACCAAGTTTCGGCTTTTGCGCTTTGTTTAGCGTCAGCACAGGCAGCATCAATCGCTTTAATGGCTTCAGCGTAATTTTTTTCTTTTAAAAATTGCTTCGCTTTTGATGCGGTTTGCGCAAAAGAAGTCGCAGCAATCAAAACCAAACAAAGAGTCAGAATTTTTTTCATTGCAAATTTAATATTTTTGTGGTTTTCTAAGGAAAAATTTCCTTTTGCGCCGCAAAGGAATCAAAAAAAAGTCTGATTTCAAAATTTTAAGGCATAAGTTTACCGGTGAAAACCAATGACGCTTTGAGCGGGAAAAAAAGATATTTATCAAAGCCTATTTATCGGCAATTTGGGGGCATTATTCCTCCGCTTCGGCAAGTTTTAAGAGTTCGTTGAGTTTCATCATTGCGTCAATCGGGGTCAAAACGTTGATGTCAATATTTTTTAAAATTTCTTTCATGCGCGAAAAATTCGGCGAAACAGGCTCAAAAATATGCGTTTGTACGGTAACTTTTTTCGGCATTTTTTTCAAAACACTTTTGTCTCGTTCGCGAATTTTGCTTTGTTCAAAATGTTGCAGAATATCCTCCGCACGCAACACGATTCCGTTCGGCATTCCTGCCATTTGCGCAACATGAATCCCGAAGCTGTGCTCCGTGCCGCCCGGTTTTAATTTTCGGAGAAAAACAATTTTTCCGTTGTTTTCGCGCACCGCAACGCTGAAATTTTTAACGCGCTCAAAATCATCGGCAAGTTGATTTAGCTCGTGGTAGTGCGTGGCAAAGAGCGTTTTGGCTTTGTGTTTGTTTTCGTGCAAAAATTCAACGATTGACCAAGCGATGCTGATTCCGTCATAAGTGCTTGTTCCGCGTCCGATTTCGTCGAGCAGCACCAAACTTCTCTCGGAGAGATTGTTCATAATGCTTGCAGTTTCGCTCATTTCGACCATAAAAGTCGATTCTCCTTGCGAAATATTGTCGGACGCACCCACGCGGGTAAAAATTTTATCTGTCAAACCGATTTCGGCAGATTTTGCGGGCACATAAAAACCTGCTTGCGCCATTAAAACCGTGAGGGCAGTTTGGCGCAAAACAGCAGATTTACCTGCCATGTTCGGACCGGTAATGATAATAATTTGCTGCGATTGATTGTCAAGAAAAACATCGTTCGGAATATAAGGTGCGTCGAGGGGCATTTGCCTTTCGATAACGGGGTGTCGCCCTTCTTTGATGTCAATGACAAAATTTTCGCTGATTTGGGGTTGGCAATATTTGTAAATAATCGCGTTTTCGGCGGCAGAAAGCAGCACGTCGAGCATGGCAATTACCCTTGCATTTTTTTGTATCGGGAGGATAAAATTGCTGCAAAACTGCACCAATTCAATGAATAATTTTTGTTCGATGGCAAAAATTTTCTCCTCCGCGGTGAGGATTTTTTCCTCATATTCCTTCAATTCGGGCGTAATGTAGCGTTCGCCGTTAACAAGTGTTTGCTTGCGAATCCAATCGTCGGGGACTTTGTTTTTATTCGCATTCGTAACTTCGATGTAATAACCAAAAACTTTATTAAAGGCAATTTTGAGTGAATTAATTTCGGTTCTTTGAATTTCTCTTGCCAAAATTTTATCCAAAAAATCTTTTCCTTCTGTCGAAATACCGCGCAATTCATCGAGTTGTTCGTGAATACCGTCTTTGAAAGTTGCACCGAGATTGACGGCTAAAGGCGGGTCATCGCGGAGTTCGCGCTCAATTTTTTCGGTCAAAAGGACACAATCGTCAAGCGAGGCGGCAATTTTTTGAATTTCGGGCATTTCACTTCTTACACAAAGAGCCTGCAAGGGTTCGATAAGTTGGAGGGATTTTTTGAGGCGAATCAATTCACGCGGATTGATTCGTCCGGTGGCAATTTTGGAAAGCAGCCGTTCTAAATCAGCCATTTCTTTGAGCAAGAGCCGTGCTTCGTCCCGAAAAATATCGTTTGAAATTATTTCTTGTGTGATATTGAGGCGTTGCCGGATTTTTTGAACGTCTTTGAGCGGCATCAAAACCCATTTTCTGAGCAGTCTTGCGCCCATGTTGGTCTGTGTGCGGTCGAGGATTCGCACAAGCGATTGCCCGTTTTCATGTAAGGGGGCAACGAGTTCGAGATTGCGAATCGTGAAGCGGTCGAGCCAAACGTGCTGTTGCTCATCAATGCGGTGCAGCGCAGTGATGTGTGCGACTTGACGGTGTTCGGTGAGTTCCAAGTAATGCAAAACGGCACCCGCGGCGACGTTTCCGGTCGTAAGGTTTTCTGTTCCGAAGCCTTTGAGCGAACTCACGCCGAAATGATTAAAGAGTTTTTCATTGGCAAAATCCTGCGTAAAAATCCATTCTTCGAGGAATTGCAAGCTGATTTTATCAAATTTTCCGGCAGTTTCGTTTTTTCTTTCTCTGCTCAAAATCATTTCGGCGGGGGCATGACTTTGAATAATTTTTTCAATATGTTCCCAATTTCCTTCCGCTACGGCAAATTCCCCTGTTGAAATATCCAAGAGGGCAAGTCCGTGAATTTGCTCATTTTTAGGGTTTTGGCTCAAAGCGGCTAAATAATTATTTCGGTTTCCTTCCAAAACATTGTCGCTCAGGGTAAGTCCGGGGGTTACAAGTTCGGTAACGCCGCGTTTGACGATTCCCTGCGCAAACTTGGGGTCTTCCAATTGGTCGCAAATCGCAACGCGCTCACCGGCGCGGACAAGTTTGGGCAAATAATTGTCGAGTGCGTGGTGCGGAAAGCCTGCGAGTTCGATTTCGGAGGAGGAGCCTGCGCCTCGTTTTGTCAAAACAATGTCCAAAATTCGGCTTGCTTTGACGGCATCTTCGCCGAAAGTTTCATAGAAATCCCCCACCCGAAAAAGGAGCAGCGCGTCGCCGTATTTGGCTTTGATTGCCGCGTATTGTTTCATTAAAGGGGTTTCTGTTTTAGCCATTTTGTTTGTTGATTTGACAGGGGAAAAATTGTATATTTTTTTTGTAACTGTTTAGCTGCTTGCAAAACTTAACTTGCGACCTTAATGTTATCAACCGCCGATAACTCGGGCTAAACAGTTACTGTTTTTTTTCAAAATTACGGCAGCAAAAGTAAAAACAAAAGGTGAAAAGAAAAATATATTTCGGAAAAGTTATTTTTGGGGGATATTCTTCAGCCTTTGGTAAAACTTTTCTACAGCTTTTTAATTTCCTCAATCGTCAAATTTGTTTTTTGCCGAATGACTTCTGTCGAAACGCCGTTTTCTTTTAAGGTTTTAGCCAATTCAATTTGAAACTGCTTAGCCTTGTTTTTTTCGTATTCCAACGCCTGTTTAGCTTTAATTTTTTCATCTTCCAACGCCTGTTTTGCCTTAATTTTTTCATCTTCCAACGCCTGCTTAGCTTTGTTTTTTTCTTCTTTTAAGGCTTTTTTGGCATCTTTCAACTTCGTTTCCATTTCTGTTTTGTTCAAAACAAACCATGCGATTTTATTATCTCTTTGTATCAAAGGCTTTAAATAATAATCTTCGGCTTGCATCTGTTTTTCCAAGTCGGGACAGTCAGAGTCTGCGGTTTGCAGGCGTTTGATAACCCTGTCTAAAAAACCGGGGAAAATTCTGCGAAATAAACGCAAGCGATATTCGTTGTCCGTTTTTTTAGCTTTTTGGTCAAAAAGTTTTAACAATGCAAATAATTTTTGTCTGTACTCATCATGGCTAAAATCATGATTTTCAAACTCTTGTAAATAAGGCAGTTGAACGACATACAATTCGTAACTCAAATGGTCAATAAAATCATTTTTCTTGCAGATTTCTTTGTCGGTAAAAATGCCTGTTTTGATTTGCCGCGTTTTTATCATTAAATCGCAGATGTCATCTTCGATTTTAAAATTCAAAATAAAAATAGGAATCAAACGATAAGGCATTTCAATTTCAATCACCTGTCCCGTGTCGGGGTCGGCTTTAATAATTTTTCTTTTTTTATGAAAATTTTCAGAAATGTACTGTTTGAATCGAAAAATATCTGTACCGACAGCGGCTTTTTGCAGCTCAATCATAACCAATTCTTCCTCACCGTTTTCTTTTTCAATGACCGCCGCAAAGTCAAGATGCAAAAGTTTTACGTCCTTGCCGGTTGCGGGGTCTTTGACGGTTATTTCGCTGATAGCTATGTTTTTATCAAAATCCGACAATTTTTTGTCTGCAAGAATTTTCTTTTTTTCTCTTTCAAAATGTCTATTGATTTTTTTTTCAATTTGCTCATTGTACTCGCTTACCGTTGTTTTTTTGGCATAAGTCAGCGGTTGAAAGTCTAATTTTTTAATTTTTTCGTTTATCAAAGTGGACAAAATGATTACCGCACTGTCGTAATCCTGCATCAAATAACGGAAAACAACATCGTAAATAGGGTTTGGAATGACAAAACTCTCTGATTCGTTTGTATTTTTTTTGCTCGTTTTCATGGCAAAATTATTCTTTTTTCGAGG
The DNA here is from genome assembly GCA_052033485.1 of Bacteroidota bacterium. Classification (GTDB taxonomy): domain Bacteria; phylum Bacteroidota; class Bacteroidia; order Cytophagales; family Bernardetiaceae; genus JBPOJO01. The sequence goes on from JBPOJO010000125.1 coordinate 5,719, forward strand.
ACAAATGTAGGTATTTTTTTTCAAAAAAGTCTTTGAAAAACAGTTTTACACAAAATAATTTAAGATTTTGGTAAATTTTTTCTACAGCTTTTTAATTTCCTCAATCGTCAAATTTGTTTTTTGCCGAATGACTTCTGTCGAAACGCCGTTTTTCTAATATCTCAGCGCATTTTTTCGCGCTTAATAAGGTATTGTTGCAAAATAAAATCAAAGCCTTGTTGAATGTCAGCTTCGGTAAAGTGAATTTTATATTGACCGCATTTGAGAGCGATGTCCGAATAAATTTTTGAAATTTTTTCTTTGTAAATATCCTTCACCTGCGAGGGCTGCACTTTGATTTGTTCGCCTGTTTCGACATCTTCCATGAGCAAAGGTTTTTCTTCAAAAAGAAAATCTTCCTCCGTTTGCTTGTCCTTAACATGAAAAATTAAAACTTCGTGTTTGTTATGTTTGAGATGTTGTAAAGCCGAAAATATTTCATCTGTCCTTCCTGCTTTGTCCATCATGTCGCTGAAAATGATTATCAGGGAACGTTTATGCACTTGGTCGGCGATAGTGTGCAAAATTTTAGGGACATCGGTAGGCATATTTTTGGGCGGATTATCGAGCAAGGATTGCATTTTGGCAAAAATCTGCAAAAGGTGCGAGGAGGTAGATTTTATCGGTGTTTGCAAAGTAATGTCGTTGCCGAAAACCGTCAAACCGACAGCATCGCGCTGCTTGTGCAATAAATAGGCTAAAGCAGCCGCTGCGGTGAGCGAAAAAACGATTTTTCCGTGATTGTGCGTCGGGTAAAACATCGAGGAGGATTGGTCAATGACGAGCATACAACGCAGATTGGTTTCTTCTTCAAATGTTTTTATGAAAAGTTTGTCTGTTCGCGCAAAAACTTTCCAATCAATATGCCGCGTGCTTTCCCCCGTGTTATAGAGGCGATGTTCGGAAAATTCGACGGAAAAGCCGTGATAGGGCGACTTGTGCATACCCGTAATAAAGCCTTCTACGAATTGTTTGGCAAGCATTTCGAGATTGCCGAACTTTCTTATGTCATCTAAATTTATTTTTTGCATCTGCTTTTTTTTCGGTAACTGTGCCTATACAATCTCTTTTCATGCAAAGATATTATTTTCGATTGAAGATTTAATTTTCTTAACGTTATTTACGAAAATCAAGCGGAGACAGTGAGTCGAAAACCGACCGAATGAATATTTTCAATACGAACATTGGGGTCATCTTTGAGGTATTTCCTCAGGCGAGAAATAAAAACATCAAGACTTCGACCGTTGAAATAACTGTCATCGCCCCAAATTTTATTCAAAATTTCATCACGAGGCACGACTTTATTTTTGTTTTTTATCAAAAAATCAAGCAATTCGCCTTCCCGATATGTGAGCGTTTGCACTTTGTTGTCGGCGGCTAAGCTCAAATTTTGAAAATCAAAAGAATAAATTCCCAAGTAAATCGGCAAATTTTCGGGCGGAATTTTAAAGCCGCTCCTTTTTAAAAATATATCAATTTTTAACAAAAGTTCTTCAATGCTGAATGGTTTTGTCAAATAGTCATCTGCCCCAATTCGCAAGCCATAGAGTTTGTCTTCTTTTAAGGATTTTGCTGTCAAAAAAATCACCGGAATATCGGTATTATTTTTTCGCACCAACTTGGCAAGTTCAAAACCGTCTAATTCGGGCAACATCACGTCAAATACGCAAATATCAAAGTTTTCTTTCAAAAAAATTGTTGCCGCCGACTTGCCGTCGAGACAATGAACGACTTCGTAGCCGGACATTTCGAGGTTATCTTTTGTAACGAAGCCTAAATTTACATCATCTTCGACAAATAGGATTTTTGCTTTCATGCTCAGTTTTGTTTAAATTTTAACAAAGCACACACCGGTTAAGTTTTGCAGTTTGCATATTTATGTAATAAAATTATGAAACCAAGACAATTATCTGCAAATTGTACAATTTTTTTTGCAAAAAACAAAATTTTGGATTAAATTTTGCAATGTTTGTAATGTATTATTTTTGTGCAAAATAAAAATTATTTTCAACCATGAAAGAGAATTACCACAGTGAATTTTTGGAAGAATACGGATATATTTTCGTAAAAATGACCGGTTTTCTTAATCACGAGGACTACATCAATTGTTGGACGGAGGTTTTGCGTTTGATAAGTCGTCATCAGGTTAATAAACTTTTGGTAGATATGTCGGAATCTAAAATTATTTCGGAGCCAAACCTTAAATGGCTGCACGAAACGTATTTTCCCCGAGCTTACCAAATTTTTAGTTCTTACAGAGTTGCGCGCCTTACCTCGCCGGATTTGTTTAATCAATTCTCTATCAATAAATTAGACAAAGACAGAAACAAGTCAAACTATTCCGAAGTGAGCAAAGATTTCAGCAACATTGAGAGTGCCAAAACATGGCTGCTCGGCAATGCGGTTTAAAAAAATGAGGTAAAAAAGTATATATCCTTACTGCTTCAAAATCTTCCGTCTTTTTCACAATTTGCTTTTTTCACGCTTCTCGGTACGCCAATCAAAAAGCGACAGAATAAAGGTTTCTGTCGCTTTTTGATTGCTGTGTTTTGGTTTGATGAGTTGGTTTCAGCTTGAAACACGGCATTTTGAAATAATATTTTCCTTTTTTGGGAACGAACCGTTGGTAGAAAAAGTTGAAAAACAGTCAATAAGCCTCACGAAGGCGTACCTGCATATTTTTTCGGCGACCGTGGTTTGATTTTTTTTCTGACAAATTTTGAATAAAACGGGAATGAAATTTTTTTGTAAATGTTTAGCCCGAGTGTGTAGTAAGCTATCAGCTTGCTATTCACTCGGGCTAAACGGTTACAAACTACTTTCAAAACCGCTTATTCTTTCACAAATTTAAACGATTTTTCTACTCCTTCCGCTTTGATTTGCAAAATATACAAACCGACAGGCAAAGAAGAAATATCAAGAATAAGTTTGTCTGACTCAAAAGAACCGCCGACTTGCATTACTCGTCCGATGTTGTCCGTTATCCTTGTTGTCATGCCGTTTTGAGGCATTTTTCCGAAGGAAATAAACAATTTCGCATTCGCGGGATTCGGGTAAATTGATATTTCGGATAAAATATCTTCTCCGTTGTCTGTTCCGAGTGCGCCCAAAATAATTTTTTTGCTCATACTCGTTTCACAGCCGTTTTCCCAAACAATTCGCAAGGTATACAAACCGTTTTTCGTCGGTTTGAAACTCAATAAATTGTCAAGACTTGCCGCAGCTTCACCGTCAATAGTCCACTGTATCGAAGCCGCATTCAGCCCCTCCGTAAGTGTTACGGTCAAAGTTTCGCCGTCAAAGTTACTTGTCAAACGAGCAGGTTTGATTTCCGTCAAAATAATTTCCGCGCTTTGTTTTTGGCAATTATTGCCCAAAACAGGCGCAACGGAATACCTTCCGCCTTTCCGAACCGATAATGTTGCATCATTTGTCGCGGCAAATAATATTCCGTTTTTGTACCAATTGTAGGTCGCGCCGGTAATAATGTCCGTTGTCAAAAGACCACTTTCGCCGGGACATATTGCTGTGCTTTCTGCCGACAATGCAATATTATCGGGAAATTGATGCACTTTTACGAGAATTTCCGCCGTGTTTTCGCAGCCGTATTCCCTCACTGTCAGTGTGTAAGTGCCGCTTTCCGAAACGTTAATCTCAATTCCGTCTCCGAAAACTTCTCCGTCTTTTTGCCAAGAATACATTGCACCGGCAATGAATTTTGCGGAAAGAGTTCCCGATTCACAGAAAGTTGCCGTTTTGCCTTGTTTAATCAAAGCCGTCGGACGGTAATTCAACACGACGTTCATTTGCGCCGAAGCCGTGCGGCAGGAGCCGTTGTCGGCAAATACCAAGTATATACCGTTTTCCGTTGCCGTGTAAGTATTCCCCGTTGCTCCCGAAATGAGTAATCCGTTCAAATACCACTGCAAAGTGATTCCGCTGACAGGTTCAACGGCAAGATTGACGGCATTTCCGCAAACTTTTTTGTCTGTGCCGCCGATAATGCTGACGTTTGCTTTTTCAACAACTGTCATATTTGCGGCAACTCTCGGCTTACTTTCGTATCTTTTTCCCTTTGCCGTAACGTAGAAAGTTGTACTGCCCGAAATCGAAGGTGTGGTGAAAATATCGCCGTCAAATGCGTTTCCGTCGCTTCCGCGATAGGCTTCTCCGCCTGTTTCGCGGTCATACCAACGATAACGATTGCCCTCATGCGTGCCGACTGCTTTGAATTTTCCTACTCCTCCCCGACAAGCCGCTTGCAAAACCGTAACGCTCGGTGCGTGAGGATAGGTATAATCATAAGCCGAATTGGTGAATCCGGAGCGTTTTGTGCCGCGAACCGCTCTGACGATGTAAAAATATTTTTCATCTGCAAGCGTATTCACATGGTCAAAATAGACTATTTCAGCCGTTGTGTAAGCCGAAGTTGTTACGTGCAAAACCCAATTCACGCCGTCCGTAGAGCGATAAATTTCATAACCGTCCTCATCGGAATTGCTGTCGGGGAAGCGCAAACGCAAGGTTTCCGTGTCAATGCCCTCAACAATTAAATAAGAAGGCACTGTCGGCGCGGGGCTTGAAGTTATGCTGCAATCAATGACAAAAACATTTCGCGTTGCTGTTCCCGTGCAACCGCCCGACGTAAATGTGTAGCTTATAATGTGCATACCAACGCCTGCGAGCGCAGGGTCAAAAACGCCGCCCGAAATACCCGTGCCGCTGAAAGCTCCTCCTGTCGGTGTTGCGCTCAAAGTGTGTGTGCCGCCTGCAAGACAAAGTGCCGGAATGGTCGCAATGACCGGCGCGGGAGCTGCATTGA
>JBPOJO010000479.1:0-6447 GCA_052033485.1 Bacteroidota bacterium
TATGGAAACAAGAATAACAGACTCTTTCCTTTCTGCAATGGAGAGAAAGAAAAATATTAATGAAAAGATTTTTTCAAACGTGATAATTTTTGTTTTTAATTCATTTAAATCTAAAAAAAGCAACAAATAACCGGAAAGCGCAAGTAAACTTGCAATAATCGTAAATTGGAAAGCAATGAAAGCCTTTATTCCGACTAAAATAAAAAAAATTGTGTAAACAATTAATGCAACCTTTAGGTTTAACATTCGCATCAAAGAATAAGCAATAACGGACATGGAAAAAACTAAAAGTATAGCTTGAAATAAGCCGTACCACGGTATTGTTAAATTAAGTTGATAAAGCCAAAAAATTGGAAGTGTAAAAACCATATTTTTAAAAACTACATGAGGAATGGCGTGCTCTTCACGAAAACACCCTGCCAATTCAAGCATCATTCTTGTGTCGTCATTGGTTTCGAATCCAATACCAAAAAAATATTGCGTCGTAATCATCATTGCGACGTTAATAAAAAATGCTAATAAAAATTGGCTTGCTTTGTTTTTTGCTTCAAATTGAAACACCTTTTTCATAAGATTCATATAAAATTTAATTTACAACTCGGCAAAATTATTGATAAAATATGAAAGTTTCAAATCGTAAAATATTGAAACTCAAATTTTCTTTTCCCAATAAACCTAACACAATATTTTAAGAATACAAAAATTTACCCATAATGCATTTTTTTGGGTAAAAAAAACAATATTTTGTAGAATTTAACTATTATTAATTGCGGTCGAATAAAAGAATTTACAGAAAGCTAAGCCACATCTCAAAACAACATTCAGTCTTCTTGCTTCCAAATCACTTTCCCTTTCAGCATGAACCATTTGTCGCCCGTGTAAAAAAATCGTTCTTTTGAATTGTTTTTTTCGGTAAATTTGACGGTTTCTTCGATTTTTCCGTCGTAAGTTTTTTTAACGATGCAGCCGCGTGAAGAATCAAAATAAGTGTAAAAATTGTCCTCAAAAAACACCTTTTCACACATCGCTTTTTCACTTCTGATAAAATTTCCGAAATTATCCCACAAACATAAATTCCCCTCCTTGTCAAGTAAAAAAATTGTTTTTTTGAACTCCGCAAGAAATATCAAATCGCCCGAAAGCGAACAATCATTCGTAAATAATTGCAAGCGAGCAGATTGCTCAAATAAAAAATATTTCACTATTGAAAAACTGCGTGAATCAAAAAACCAAATATGATTCCCGTCATCGGCACAAGGCGCGGCAATCAAAGGAAAAAATTCAGTATCGGAAAACGTATATACTGAAATATCGCTGATTGGCTCATTCAAAATCAGCATTTTCCCCTCCTCTTGATTAAAAAGAAACATACGCCACCACCCCCGACATTCGACAAAACTAATATTTTCTTTCACCGAATATAGGCGATTTTCACCCGTTTCCAAGTTGATTCTTCTGAAAATATGCTCTCGGTCGGTATAAAAAAAATTGTTAAATAAATCTGTTGAAAAAAGAACAACCTCCTCCTCCAATGTAATCAATTTGCGAAAAGAAATGTCTTTTTTGCGAAGCGAATCTAAGGAAAAAGCATCAGTTTTTACCATACTTTTCACCTCATTTTTTGCTGAAAAAATTACGCCCGCTCGCAGCGGAATATTCACGCCGAATAAATTAGCTGTTAAAATGCAAAAAATTACAACAGCCGTTTTTGCCCTCACCATCTTTTTTTTGTTTGCCTAAACTTGCTCAAACCCCAATAAACAAAATTCTAAAAACTTAATAATCAAGCATTTAAAATAAACTTAAAAATAAAAACTGTCAACTTTTACAATTTTAAATCAATTTGTTCGCTTTTCAAAGCTACAAATCGTTCTCAATGTAACGCAATTTAGAAATTTTTAGGACATTTTTTAATGACAAATGTAGAATTGGCAAAAAAATTTCGCTAATTTTGCGCTCCAAAAATCAAAAAATTATGAAAAAGTTCACATCTTTCCTGATTTTGACTGTTTTTTCGCTTATTTTCGTTGCTTGCGGAGGAGAATCCAAAAAGGAAAACGACACGCCGCAAACGGAAAACAACAAAACGAATGAAACCAAAAAATTCTCTGTTGAAATTCCTGCCGAAGGGGATTATGTTCAAATCAAAGCAGGCGGAATTGAGCGTGTTTTCACGGTTAAGCCGCAAACCGGAAATCCCGTGAATAATATCGAAGATTTCGGAAACGACAATAATTTGTTGCGCATCGAACGTCATTTGTCAGCGGAAAATAATGAGGAGAGAATTACCATTGAGTTGTTTAATTTTGATTTAAAAAACTTTAAAACTCCTCTTTCATTAAGAGCAAACAATGCAAAACAGCGCGTTGATATTCGTTATATCTTCAAAAATCAAGCGGGGCAGAACGATTTCTATAAAGCAGTTGACAATTTTGTTTTTACCATCGAAAAGGTCGAGGGTGATGTTTTTGAGGGTGTTTTTTCGGGAGCAATGACTTTCAGCACGGAAACTGTCAAAGCAGAGGGAAAATTCAGAATGAAAATGATTGACAATTTGAACAATAAAAAACCGGTTTAAGATTTTAGTTTTATTAAAAAAACCGCAAGTTTGTTGCTTGCGGTTTTTTTGTTAAATTTCAAAAGCCAAAACAAGAATATCATCGCGTTGAACACTGTCTCGTAGTTGATTTTCGAGTTTTTCATCCAAATTTCTGCCAAATTCGGCAAAACCTTTCGGCGCGTTTTCAGCAATAAATTCTTTCATACCTTTGCTGCCGATTTTTTCATTCTTGCTGTCTTGTTGGTCAATTAAACCGTCCGACTGCAACAAAAAGAAAGTTTTGAGTGGCAAATGAAGTTTTTTTGTTTCAAAAAATTTCTCTTCATTTTGAGACCCGCCAACACCTTTTCGCGCCGATTTTACTTCATGCACTTGATTTTCGCCTTTCAAAACATAATAAAGCGGTCTTTTCGCGCCTTCAAAACTCACATCTACATTAAAGCCGTCAGTTTCCCACGCAAAAACCGCAATATCCATGCCTTCCCTACTGTTCGATTCGTGTTGTCGTAGGCGGTTGTTTATTTCACTGTGCAAGCGATTGAGAATTTCGGCAGGGTCGGTAATTTGTTGCAAAAGCACAATTTTATCCAATAAAGTGTTGCCTATCATGCTCATGAGCGCGCCCTGAACGCCGTGCCCCGTACAATCGGCTACAGCAATAATTTTTATATTATCAAGTTCGCCGAGCCAATAAAAGTCCCCTGAAACCGTGTTTTTAGGTTTAAAAAGCAAGTAATAATTAGAAAAAGCCAATTCCATTTTTACTTTTGAGGGCAAAATCGCGTTTTGAATTATTAAAGCCGCATTGATACTGTCGTCAATAAGTGATTGTTTTTTTTCTAATTCCAAATTTTTCCACGTCAAAGAATCGCGCTGCATTGTGATTTCCTCCTGCGATTGCATTAATTCTTCATTCGCAGACAAAAGTTCTTCCGTCCTCTCGCGAACGCGCGCTTCGAGCATGACATTTTGTTCGCTCACAATTCTTTGATTTTCAATCAGTTGCTTAACCGCTTGTTCTTGCGCCTCTTCTTTTCCGCGAATTAAAGCAAGTTGATAATTTCTGTTTTTTTGCAAATTCGCATACGCAAATATAAAAACTTCGCAAAATATTCCGATAACGGAGTATGAAACTGTCGCGGAATAAGCGACGATATCGGAATTACCGGCGATAATATCCAATGTAGAAAAGGCATAAAAAAGCAAATATGCCAAAAAAATCAGCCATGCTCCGTCTTCTTTTTGATAGATTTTAACTATACAAAGCAAAAATGTTAAGGGATATAACAAAACGGCAATGATTTGAATGGTAAAAAGCGGCTGCAAAAAATCATCAATGAAAAAAACAGCATAATTTAACAAGGCTAAAATTATCAAAAACACAAATCCTATAAAAAAAACTGACTTTACTTTTAGCCTGAAAAAAGCTATCATAAAGGCGGCAAGCAAAGCTGTCATGGTGTTGCTGATAAAAATTCCGCAGTTTAAATAGGAAAATGATGTATTTGAAAAATCAAAATAATACAAAATGAAGTGAAAGTATCCCTCATAATAGGCTATATTCAAAATGTATGTTAAACAAAGTAAAATATAAATGAAATCAGTTGCGGCAAATTCCGTAAAAAAAGTAAATATATTTCTTATCAAAATCGCTAAAAGTAAACCTGTCAGTAAAAATAAAACGAGGTGTTTAAAAAAAGTATTTTGCTCAAAAGTACTTTTTTTGACCGTTTGCAAAGCAATGGCATAACCTTGATTTTGAATTTTAATGTAATAAATTTCTCTGTTTTGGTGATTTTTTAATGTTAAGTAGGGTGTTAAAATTAACTTATTGGTTTGTTTTGCATAATTCCCCGCACCGCCGGCATATTCGCGCCAATTGCCCGTGCTGTCTTTTTTAAAAAAAGAAACATTTTCCAAAACGTGCATCGTTTGCAGCAGAAAATTATCATTTCGGTCATTCAAATACGCACTTGCCTCGATTCGAATCCAATAATAATTTTCGTTCATTCCAAAATTTAAAATATTTTCATTGTTCGCCCGAAACTGCCGTTGATATTCTTCTTTTTGAATATCCTCAATGCTCAATTTTCCGGTTTTATCTTCCAAATAATAGGCAAATTTGCCCACTTTTTGAATTTCATCACTATCAGAAGGGCGAAAAATACGCATTTCGTTTTGTGAAAATGAATTAAAAATGACAGTAAACAAGAGTAAAAAAAGCAATAAATTTTTCATCTTTTGGCAGTAAATATTTTCAACAACAAATTTAACCAAATATTGTTTTTTTTCCTCGCCAAAACAAAAAAAACTACATTTTAGTGGATTAAAAATGGCTTTTTATCGAAAAATGCACAAGAAACTGACATTTCTTTGAAAATTTGAATTTTGCATTTTTTTATCAAAAAAAACTGCTTTTTTTTGCTGCCCCACTTTCTTATTTTTGAAGAATTAATCTCACCGACAGCAAATTATTTTTGAAAAACAGTATTATTATTTAATTTTTATTAACTTTGCACTGATTTGTTCTTTACCTCACAAAGTTCAAAACAATAAAAAACCATGTCAGAAAATAAGAAAAAACGCATTGCGATTGCTTGTCAGGGCGGCGGAAGTCATACCGCTTTTACGTCGGGAGTTCTTCAAAGAATTCTGAGCGAAAAAAACAAGGATTTTGAAGTAGTTGCTGTCAGCGGAACTTCGGGCGGCGCACTTTGCGCGTCCCTTTATTGGTATGCCATGACGGGCGGTTGCGGAGACGGAAATCCCGAAGAAGCAGGTATTAAATTGCTTGCGGATTTTTGGAAAGCGAACTCGATTCAAGACCCGGTTGAGCTTGCGACAAACAAATTTATGATGCAATACACTGATTTGGTCGAAAATTTTAACTTACCGACTGCCGAATACAATCCGAACAAAGTTGCCGAATTGACGGGCGGCGTAGACAAAGGGAAGGAAATTTTCAAAAAATTGTTGTGGGATTTTATTCAATTTGACAAAGTTGAAGCACTGATTGAGAATTTTACCAAAAAAAATAAACGCGCGCCCATATCGCTTTATCTCGGTGCAGTTGATGTTTTGGCAGGCAAATTTCATCATTTTACTTACGCAGACCTTGCGAAACACAACGGAAAATACGGTGCGGAAGCGATTATTGCCTCAGCTTGTATTCCGACTTTGTTTACGCCCGTCGAATTGAACGGCACTTGTTATTGGGACGGCTTGTTTTCCGAAAACCCGCCTGTTGTATGTTTGGCGAAAGAAATCGTAGATGAAATGTGGATTATTCGCATCAATCCGCGTGCAACCCCCAACATTCCTCGCACAACTTACGACATAGACGACCGCAGAAATGAATTGAGCGGTAATCTCGCGCTCGAATTAGCCCTTGACGGCATTCATTTGGTCAATCGTATGCTCAGAGAAAATGCTTTCAGTCCTGAATACATACGTAAAAAAGGCTTAAAACCGATTGATGTAAAAGAAATTACGGTTGTGGATAACACCGTTCGCAGCCGTTACGGTTACGACCTCGGCGGGGCGAGCAAACTCGACCGCGACCCGCAATTTATAGCGGCGATGACGGAGCATGGTTATGAGCAGGCAGAAGAATTTTTTCTCAACAGAAAAAAAGAAGTAATGCAGGCAGTTTAGTTACAAAAGGCACATTTCGGGGAAGATTCTCAATTTTTTAATTGCTTCTTTCCCCGAAATGTTTTTTAGCCTATTACCTGTAGCGCGAGCTTTAGCTTGCGACCTTACGTTCAATTGTTGCAGGATATTTTCTTCCTCCAAATCCGCAAGCTAAAGTTCGCGGTACACTCTGTAGCGCGAGCTTTAGCTTGCCACCTTACGTTCAATTGTTGCAGGATATTTTCTTCCTCTAA
>JBPOJO010000090.1:0-14517 GCA_052033485.1 Bacteroidota bacterium
GCTTCGCGACAGGCAGGGCAAAAAAGCACTGCACATTACATCGCACAAAAGTACAAAAAAAAGCAATTCAACAAAAAAAAGCACCTCCACCCTGCTTGTCGCGCAAGCCCTTGTTAGGCGTTTTTTGGAAAAAAAATTGTTTTCTTTCCAAATCTTTACCTTTTTTGCGAACGCAAGGTAGACACACAAAACCAAATTTCCAAGTTTTTTTTAGAAAAAATTTGAAATGTTCTTTCTTGGCTTCGGCTGTTTGCTCTTTTGGGTTTGGCGAATATTTTTTGTTCGGAAAAGAGAAAAAGGCTTTGCCCTAAAATACACTTACAAGTTACTAACCAAAACCGCCAAACATTTCTCCAATTTTTTTTCAAAAAAAATACCCTCGAAAAAATACCGTTTCGGGGGTTTTTCACTTAAATTCCCTTTCGAGTGATAGAACCGCAGTAAAATCCAATTCGCCTGCACGATTTTGGAAAATCGTACTACAAAGAAGCACGAAATTAACATACGAAAGGGAATAACTGCGATTCTATCTCCCGAAAGAAATAACTTGTTTTTTTGCAGGCTGTTGTTAAGCGAAAAAGGCGAAAGATAGGGGCGGAAATCAAAGCAATTGAATTCAAAAAACCGCCAAAAAAACACAAAAAGCCAAAAAAGCACCGCCGGATTTGAAAAATAGAATTTTTTTGCGAATATTGCCGAAAAATATAAAAAATGGATACTCAAATTGACTTTCCTCTTTTGAAAAAATTGTCCGAAACGGGCGGCGTTTCGGGTTTTGAAGACCGTGTACGCGAGCTTGTCAGCCGCGAAATTGCCCCTTACGTCGACTCTATCCGCACGGATAACATCGGTAATTTAATCGCTTTTCGCAAAGGTTTTTCTGCCGAAAGCAAAAAACTTCTCGTTGAAGCTCATATTGACGAAATCGGTTTTATTACAAGCTATATTGACGATAAAGGCTTTGTTAAATTTGAAACACTCGGCGGGTTTGATGCCAAAACACTCACCGCTCAAAGGGTGATTTTGCACGGAAAAAAAGACGTTATCGGTATCATGGGCACAAAAGCTGTTCACATGATGTCCCCCGATGAGCGCAACAAAGCTCCTAAAATTGAAGATTATTTTATTGATTTGGGCTTACCGAAAGATGAAGTTTTGAAATTAATCGAAGTCGGCACTCCCATCTCGCGCGAGCGTGAACTCATTGAACTTGGAAATTGCATCACCGGAAAATCTTTGGATAACCGCATTTCGGTATATATTTTGATTGAAATGTTGAAAAATTTGGAAAAAACTCCCTGCGATTTGTATGTCGTTTTTTCCGTACAAGAAGAAATCGGTATTCGCGGTGCAAACGTTGCCGCGCACCACATTAACCCCGATTTTGGTATTTGCGTAGACGTTACGATTGCAAACGATACACTCGGCTCTGCGCCGCACGACTACGTTACGCAATTTGGTAAAGGCGCGGCTGTCAAAATCATGGACGGCGGCACTGTTTGCGATACGCGCATGACGGAGTTTTTGAAACTCACCGCAGACCGCGATGCCGTAGCTTGGCAGCCCGAATTGATGACGAAAGGCGGCACTACGACATCAGCTTTACAACGCTACGGCGAAAACGGTGCGATTGCGGGCGCAATTTCAGTGCCGACGAGATATTTGCATCAGGTTACGGAGAGCGTCAACAAAAGCGATGTTCTTGCCTGCATCAAACTTCTCACTTCTGCCGTCGAAACCATGGACAAATACCATTGGACAAGGGTAAATTAACAGAAAAACTCACCGTAAGTCATTGATTTTCAGTGAGTTTTGGCTTAAAAAGTCAAAATTCGTAACTATACAATGCGAGTACCGCAAGCTATCAGCTTGCGACCTTAATGTTGAATCGCAAGCTGAAACTCGCGGTACACGCGGGCTAAACAGTTACCAAAATTCATGTTTTAAATTCATAATTGAAAAAAGTGTTGTCAGCCTGTATTTGCCGCTCAAATGGCTTTTTTTTTAAAATATTTCTTGCCCTGACATTGTTTTTGGCAACAAATGAAAGTTTTGCGCAGCTTATTATGAGCCATGCTCCGCGAAAAATGTCCTCCTCCTATATGCGCACGGCAGGTGTCGGTATGCGCACACAGGAAGAGGATACTTTGACCTTGTCCTTGCCTTTTTGGGACGATTTCTCAAGCTCCGCAACGGAGCCTGACACCTTAAAATGGCTCAAAAAAAGCGGCGTTTTCGTCAATAATACTTTGGCTTTCCTGCCGCCGACCAAAAATGTCGCAACTTTTGACGGCTTGGACACACTCGGTAAAGCCTACAACAGCCTGCCCGCAACTTTGCGCGGTACGCGCGACGTTTTGACAAGTCATTTTTTTGATTTATCAGCCTTCAAACCCGACAGCATGCTGCATTTGAGCTTTTTTTGGCAAATGCAAGGGCGCGGCGAAATCCCCGATACCGAAGATTATATTCGCTTGGAATGTAAAGATTCACTCGGAAATTGGCAACGTTTATGGCAAAAAAACGGCAACAGTGAGGTAAAAAAAGATACTTTTCTGCATGAAATTATTTTTCTTCAGAACCCCGCTTTTTTCCACCCGAAATTTCAATTTCGTTTCGTCAACTACGGGCGACTTTCAGGTGCATTCGATTCGTGGCATTTGGATTATATTTATTTGAACAGTCAGCGAACGCCGGAAGATATTTTCAGAAAAGACATGGCTTGTTCGGAATACCCCGAATTTATTACAAATGTCTATTCATCAATGCCTTACAAACATTTTTTGTCCGATACAACCTTTTTTAAACGCGAGACCGTTCGCACTAATATTAACAATCTTTTTAACGTCTTTAACACACTTGCTTACAAAACCGAACTTTTCGACAGCGAAACAGGCACGCGCTACGGCGTTATCATGGACACCGCCGGCATCATAAAAGCTAATCAGTGGAATTATTCCCTGCCTGCCGCCCCTTATTTCAAAAATTTCCCGACTGACCGTGAAAAACTCCGCGTTACTTGCCGCTACAGCGTGAATACGAACGAACTTGACAATTTTTTGCCGCCCTTAAATTTTCGCAGCAACGACACGATTTCACGCGAAACGATTTTGGACGATTATTACGCTTATGACGACGGCTCTGCCGAGTATGGTTTGGGTTTGGCGCAGCGTTTCGGCAAACTTGCCTACAAATTTCACACCTATCAAGAGGCGAGAATGACGCATATTGACGTTTATTTTTTGCCTGTCGGAAAAAAACTCACGGGCGAAACTTTTAATTTGATGGTTTGGAAAAAACTCGATTTCAGCACCTCTAACCCGAAAGATGAAGTTTTGCTCTTGCAAAATATCCCTTTTACGCCTTCGGAAGGAACGGATAAATTGACACGAATCAAATTGATACAACCGATTTTGGTTGCCGACTCTTTTTACATCGGTTGGCAACAACTCAGCAATGAAATGTTGCCCTGCGGCTACGACAAAAATACGGAATCGGGCGAGTTAATTTTTTACAATACTTCAAATCGTTGGGAACAAAATACTATACACAAAGGAAGTTTGATGCTGCGTCCTGTCTTCGCCGGAGCCGACCCGCTTGCCCATGAGGAAGAGGATAATGTATTGATTTTTAAGGTTTTCCCAAATCCCGCAAAAGAAAAAGTTTATCTCGAAGGAAAATTTGACAAAGTTGTGGTTACGGATATTTTGGGCAGAATCATTGCCGAAATAAAATCAAAAAATGAAGAATTTTTAGTTTGGGAAACGGCTGAAATACCCGCAGGTATCTACATTTTGACCGTTTTTGAGGGCGAAAAAAGGGCAAGCAAAAAAATCATCATTGAAAAGTAAAGTTTTTCGACTAAAAATTTGTTTTTTGTATTTTTTTACTTACTTTTGCAACGCATTTGAGGGAAATGATTTAAAATTATTTTCACCTCACGGTCTCTTAGCTCAGCCGGTTAGAGCATCTGACTCATAATCAGGGGGTCGCAGGTTCAAGCCCTGCAGGGACCACAACGCCCGACAAATCATTTTGTCGGGCGTTTGTTTTTTTGACCTTCTTTAATCACCTGTTTTTCAATTCGGCAAGCGATTTTTCAATTTTGAATCCGAGCAACATAACATCGTCGGTTTGTTCAAAATTGCCTTTCCAAGTCAAAAATTCTGTTTCTGCTGCCTTTTTTTGCTCTGCGGCAGGCATTATTGCTGTTTGGTGTAAGAAATTTTTGAAATTTTTTGACATATATTTTTTGTTTTGCGCACCGCCGAATTGGTCTTTAAAACCGTCGCTGAAAAGAAAAAAGGAGAAAATAGTTTTTTCGGAAAAATTTGACAAGGCATTTTCGTCCTGCGAATCTGCTAAATTGACGAAGGTAAAAATTTGCTCCCCGTAATCCTTTTTCTCTGCTTGTTTGGTGCCGAACGGAAGATTATCGGCTTTCAATACCAAAATTTTAACATTTTCAAGCGCGTTGCCCGCCGCATTTTCAGGATAATAAAATAATAAAGCATCGTTCATTGCCCCCGAAAACCGAAATTCTTGCTGATTATTGTCAAAAAATAAAATCGAAATATCCATGCCGTCAGCCGATTGTTTTTGCTCTTTTTGCAGAATTTTTGTCAAATTCGCGTTCAAGTTTTTCAAAATTTCGGCAGGCGATTTTGTTTTTTTTGACCCGATTATATCATTGAGCAAATTAATGCCAATCATGCTCATCAAGGCACCCGGAACGCCGTGTCCCGTGCAGTCGGCGGCTATCACAAAAAAACCTTCCTCCGTTTTGACTGTCTGAAAAAAATCACCCGAAACAATATCTTTGGGCTGATAAAAAACAAAAGCCTCCTTAAAAGGCATTCCGGAGAGGTTTTCGTCGGGCAAAAGCGATTGCTGAATCCGCTTTGCGTAGCGAATACTCGCCATCGTATCCGCATTTTGCGCATCAAGTTTGAGGTACGCCTCGTGAAGATTTTCGGCAATTTTGCCGATTTCTTCCCTTTGCAGCGAAATTTCTTCTTTTTGCCGGTGCAACAGAAGATTTGCCTTTTTTTGTTTTCGATTGTTTCTAATCAAAACAAAAATCAAAATAAATGTAAGCAGTATGCCGAAAAGCGTTGCAAAAATTACAACTTGTTGATTTTTAGACTTTTGCGAAAGAATCTCGTACTCTTTTTCCTTCTCCGAAAGTTTGAAATTATTTTCTAATTTACTGATTTCCGCTGCTTTGTTTTCTTCATTGATGCTGTCTGCATAAATTCTTTCGCGCCGGTAATGAAAAAGAGCCGCTTTGTCGTCGCCCACCGCCCTCGAATGTGCGTACAAAACCCCGTGAGCTATCCTTGCAGCGTCTTTTGCCCGTATGCGAAGGGCTAAATTAAGGGCTTCTTCGGCGATTGTTTGCGCATTTTTGTAGTCTTTTTTCCGCAAAAGTAATTCGGCATAATTCGACGAAATGACACTTTTTGCCCAAGCATTATGCCCGTTTTTGAGCAAATCATATCCTTTTTGTATATAAAAAAGTGCCTCATCGTATTTTCCGAGCGTATCAAGCACTTCGGCGATGTCATTGTAAGAAAACGGCAAATTGACGTGCTGCGTGCTGTCTTTTTCGCGCATTTCGATACAAAGTTTGTGATAAAAAAGGGAAGAATCATACGCGCCGAGCAAACCGTGAACATTCGCTAAATTGCTGTACGAGAAAGCAATAATGCTGTTATCTTGGTCTTTTTTCGCTTGTTCAAACGCTTTTGTGTAAATTTCTTTTGCTGTGGCGAATTGTAAAAGAACTTCAAAATTTTTACCTAATTTATTCAAAATCAATGACTTAGTAATTTTTGAATGTTGATAATTTTGCAAAATATTGAGCGTTTCTTGTAAAATTTCGATGCACTTTTTATAATTACTTTGGTACATATAAATTTCGGAAAGCAAGTGCAGCGCGAAAACTTCAACTTCGCGGTTATTCTTTTTTTGAGCATTTTTTGCCGTATTTTGCAATACTTGCATTGCCTCTCCGTAATCTTCATTTTTAAACAAAAAAACGCCTTTCATATAGGCAGCTTGAAGGCTTAATTTTTCCTCCTTTTTTTCCAACGCAAATTTGATAACTGCCTCAAAACGCTCGGAAACGTATTTTTTTTCCTTTGCGCTCCGCTTCATTAAAAAATCAACTGCTTTTTTGATGCGCACGGAATCCGGCAAACTCATGTCCGAAAGTATAACCGAAATACTGTCAGAACCGCCTGCGTAAGTCAAAAAAGGCATAAAAAACAAGAGTAAAAATATGAATTTCATGGCAGTTGAGGGTCAAAAAAGCTTTAAATCAAGTCGAATTCCTATTTTCGGCTAAACTACTGTTTTTTTTTGTCAAAACAAAACAAGTGATTGTTTTTTTCGTTTCACTTTTTATTTTCGTACATTCGCAAAAAAAAATTTATGATGAAAAAAATCATTTTAATCGTTCTTGTTTTTGATATTTTAGCGGCAACCGGCGTGTTTGTCGTGGGGTTTATGCAGCCGCAAATTGTCCGTACCGAACGCAGTTTGACGGTCAATGCCCCCGCAAAAAATGCGTTTGTGCAAGTAAATACGCTCAGAAATTGGGAAAAATGGTCGCCTTGGCATCAAATTGACCCCGACATGAATGTTACATACGTGGGCGAATCGGGAAAAGATGCCTCATACACTTGGACGAGTGAAAATCCCGATGTCGGCAACGGAAAATTAAGCATTACAAGTTCGACGGAAAATGAAAAAGTGCTCATGGACTTGGATTTTGCCGAAAACGGCACGGGAAAAGCTGAATTTGAGTTCCAAAAAATTGACGAAAACACCACAAAAGTCATTTGGCGAATGGACTCGGATATGAGCGAAAATCCGTTTTATAAGTTTATGGGCTTGTTTATGGATAGTTTTTTGGGCGAAGATTTTGAAAAGGGTTTGAAAGGCATTAAGAAGGCAGCCGAAAATATGCCGAAAGAAAACCCGCCTGTCGATTCCGCGCCCGAAACTGCCGCAGACAGCTCAGAAACGAAAAAACCGGAATAAATTTTTGCCGAATCACAGTCGTCCAAAACAAACCTTATTGGCGTTATTTGTGTCTTCACAAACGACCGGTAAAAGTTAAAACATAAAAAAATGCAAACAAAATTCTTGTTTTTAGGCTTTTTGACGCTGTCGGTCAGCCTTTTAATGACAGCTTTTATGTTCAAACCTGCCGATAAACTTGCCGGGACACTTTTCAAAACTTCCTTATGCGCAAGCGGAGGGGACGATTATTACTTTTTTGAGGACAACAACGTCATGGCAATATGCAGCGGTTGCGAAGATATTGTATTGTTAAAAATTGGTAAAAGTAAAGAACTCGGCAAGGGTAAAGTGCAAATTTTGTGGGAAAAAGTCTATCGCGGAAAACCCGCAGGAAACGTTACGTCAACGGCAAGCATCAATTTTTACGACAATTACAAGGCGGTTTGTGAAAAGTCGAATGAAAAGCAAACTTTGCAAATGAATGTTAAAAAAACAGACGGCTGCGAAGTCATTGAAAGGCACGACAAAAAATTTGATGTACAGGCTTTTTTGCGCACTTCTTATATCGGCAGCTTTATTTTTGCCTCAGAGCGAGAAGTTTCTGAGGAGGAATTGAAAAAAATGTCAAAAGCGGAGTTAGGAATTATGCGCAATGATATTTTTGCCCGATACGGCTATTCATTTAAAAGTCAAGCGGTTAAGGATTATTTAAGCAAGCAAAAAAATTATTCGGACAGAAAACTCTCCGATGTGAGTGCGTTTTTGAGTGAAATTGAAAAACAGAACATCGAAAAAATAAAAGCGGAAGAAAGCCGCCGATAAGTTCGGATTGCCATTTGGAAAATCGCCGATAAACCAAAAATTTACAAAAATGACCGGAATTTTGATAGCTTTTTTCATTATTTTGCTTTGGGCTGTTAATTTATTTTATGCCTTGCAAAGTGATTTGACGCACTTTTCTTGGATTCATATCTTTTTTTTTCTTGCACAAACGCACCTTTACACGGGACTTTTCATCACGGCGCACGACGGTATGCACGGGACGATTTGCCGCAAGAAATCCCTCAATTTTTTCATTGGTTTTATTACGGCAGGGCTTTTCGCCTTTAACAATTTTTTTCTTTTGAAAACAAAACACCGCTTGCATCACCAATACCCCGCAAGCGAATTAGACCCTGATTTCGGCACGGGCGGTTTTTGGCTTTGGCTTTTTTCATTCGGCAAACAATACATTTCGATTTTGCAAATCGTGCTCATGGGGGTATGTTTCAATCTTGCGGCTTTATTTTTTCCGAAAGAAAATTTGCTGCTTTTTTGGGCTGCGCCCTCATTGCTTGCTGTTTTGCAACTTTTTTATTTCGGCACTTATCTTCCGCACAAAGACGCACCGGACAATATTCACAAAGCGCGAAGTTTGCCGAAAAATCATATTTTTGCGTTTTTTTCTTGCTATTTTTTTGCTTATCACTACGAACATCACGATTCGCCGCAAACGCCGTGGTGGAAATTGTTTGAGCTGAAAAAATAAAAATTTTTCCCTTGTTTTGTTTTCCGATATAGCCGTCAGATGAAAGAAAAAATTCGCCAAGAACGAGGGTTTAAAACTAACATTTTTTGAAGAAATCGCAGGTCTTGTGTACTTAAAAAATCCTCTCTGCCGTTGTTTTTGCCTGATTATCAGTCGTTTGTGAAGACACAAACAACGGCAGAGAGGATTTTGTGAAGATACAAACAACGGCAGAGAGGATTTTGATGATGAGTGCAGAAATAACTGCGTCTGAATTTTTTTCACAATTAAATTTGCGAAATTCTTAATTTTTTAACAATGATAAAAATTATTCCTGCTTCTCCGGAGCACATTTCTTTTATCGCCGATTGTCAAGCGGCAATGGCGAAAGAAACCGAAAATTACGATTTGCCCCTCGATGTTTTGCAAAAGGGCGTTTCACACATCTTTCAAAAGCCCGAAAAAGGCTTTTATCTGATTGCAGAGGCGGATTCTGAACTTGTCGCCTGTATGCTCGTGTTGTACGAATGGAGCGATTGGCGCAACGGAGAAGTCTTATGGATTCATTCGCTTTTTGTGAAAAAGGAATTTCGCCGGCGAAAAATTTTTTCACAATTTTATGATTTTTTGCAAAAAAAAGTGCTTGAAAACGAGCATTTCAGAGGAATCAGGCTGTACGCCGAAAAAAATAATGAAATTGCGCACGCCGCCTATCGCAAAGTCGGTATGAGCAACGAACATTATGAAATGTTTGAATGGTTAAAGGCGTAAACCCTGCCGAAACTCCACCGCGAGCTGTTTTGCAACCGGCTGAATGCTTGAAAAAATTCGTGCCGTCGGCTTTCAGTTGTCGAAATGAAAATGTACAACGGACTTCAGTCCGTCATCCCTTGCAAAACTTAACGGACTGAAGTCCGTTGTACATGATTAGCAAACAGATACCCAAAAATTTATTTAGTTTTGTGCAATTTTTCACACGGGCAAATTCCCAAACAAAAAAAATCATGCGAAAAAAAAATATTCTCTATACTTTAATTGTACTCAGCATGATGTTCGGCGTTTATTGGTACAGAGAAAGTCAAAAAAAAGCCCTTCCGATGCGAATAATCGAACTTCGCGGCGAAACTATGGGCACGACCTACAACATTAAATACGTCGGAAATCTCATACTGCAAAAGGAAGTGGATTCTGTTTTAAAAGAATTTAACAAATCCCTTTCGACTTATATTCCCGATTCTGAAATTTCGGTTTTTAATGCGAATGAAGAATTTATCTTTGTTTCGCCTTATTTTCCGCAAGTTTTGAAGGCATCAAAAAAAATTCACGCACTCACGGAGGGGGCTTTTGACCCGACTGTTTTGCCTTTGGTGAAAGCATGGGGATTCGGAAGCCAAAAAATTGCCTTTGACAAAGAGCCGAATGTAGATTCGCTGTTGAGTTTTGTCGGCATGGATAATTTGGTTTTTGACGAAAAAACTGTTAAAAAGAAAAAAAGCGGAGTTCAGTTAGATTTTAATGCAATCGCTCAAGGGCAAGGTGCTGATGTTATTGCCGATTTTTTGGATAAAAACGGCGTTGCGAATTGTATGGTCGAAATCGGCGGTGAGGTCGTTTGCAAGGGAGCAAAACCCGACGGCACGGTTTGGACAATCGGCATTGAAAACCCGCTTTATGAAGAAAAAGGGGGAGAAAAAATATTCGCCGTCGTAACGCTCAAAGATGCCGCTTTAACGACTTCGGGCAATTATCGCAAATTTTATGTTAAAGACGGCAAAAAATTTCCGCACACCATCAATCCGAAAACGGGGCGACCCGTACAACATAACTTGTTGAGTGCGACCGTCGTCGCGCCTTCCTGCATGGAAGCGGACGCGCTTGCGACTGCATTTATGGTCATGGGCAAGGAAAAAAGTATAGAATTTCTTGCCAAAAATCCCGATATTCACCTTTTTTTAATCAGCGAAGAAGAGGGTAAATTAAGCACTTGGCTTTCCGAAGGCATGAAAAAAATTATTTTGCAGGCAGAATAAACAGTCGGACTACTTAGCTCTGCCGTTTTTTGTGTCTTCACAAATGACTGAAGACAAAAACAAAGGCGATTGCATTGAAGCCGTTGCCTGACTGCAAAAGCTGCATTGTGTTTT
The DNA here is from genome assembly GCA_052033485.1 of Bacteroidota bacterium. Lineage (GTDB taxonomy): Bacteria > Bacteroidota > Bacteroidia > Cytophagales > Bernardetiaceae > JBPOJO01. The sequence goes on from JBPOJO010000090.1 coordinate 10,681, forward strand.
TTCTCAAAAAAACAGAAAAAACCGACATTTCTTGCTCAAAAATGACTGATTGGAGAAATTTTTTTCGAGTTTTTTTTTGGAAATTTGCTTTTCGCCTTTTTTTGCATAAATTGCATTGGAATTAGACTGCCGACAGCACGATTTTGCAGAAGAAATTGCCGGCAAATAAAAATTGGTTTTGGCTTGGTATGTGCCTAATTTTAACTGCGTACCGATAATTTTGAGTATAAAATCACAAGAAACAATGATGTTAAGTGAGCGTTTTCCGACTCCGCGCGAGATTGTCTATGAATTGGACAAGTATATCATCGGTCAAAATGAAGCAAAAAGGCAAGTAGCGATTGCTCTGCGCAATCGTTGGCGAAGAATGAGTGTCAAATCCGAGATGCAGCGTGAAATTATGCCGAATAATATTTTGATGATTGGCTCTACGGGCGTTGGCAAAACCGAAATTGCAAGGCGTTTGGCAAAAATTGCCGATGCTCCTTTTGTTAAAGTTGAAGCCTCTAAATTTACGGAAGTCGGCTACGTCGGGCGCGATGTCGAAAGTATGGTGCGCGATTTGGTCGAACAATCTGTTAAATTAGTTAAAGAAAATAAAAAACAAACCGTTAAAATGCGTGCCGAGCAAATCGTTGAAGACATTATTCTCGACGCTTTGATTCCGCCGCTCAAAGCAAATCTCGACAACACTGCCGATGCCGATTTGAATGAAAAAACAAGGGAAAGATTTCGTGAAAAATTGAAAAACAACGAAATGGAAGACCGAAAAATCGAAATTGAAGTCGAAGCCAACCCGAACGCAAATATCGGCGTTATCGGCGGCGGAATTGATGAAATTTCGATGATGAATTTGCAAGAAATGCTCGGCGGTTTTATGCCCAAAAAGCCCAAAAAGAGAAAATTAACCATCGCCGAAGCAAGAAAAATTCTTTTTGAAGAAGAAAGTGCCAAGTTGATTGACATGGACGAAGTAAAAGAAGAAGCGATTGCGAAAGCCGAAAATACGGGCATAATTTTTATTGATGAAATTGACAAAATAGCCTCATCATCTGCCTCGTCGGGCGGTCCCGATGTCAGTCGTGAAGGTGTGCAGCGCGATTTGTTGCCGATTGTCGAAGGGAGTGCCGTAACGACCAAACACGGCATAGTCAATACCGACCACATTCTTTTTATCGCTGCCGGCGCGTTCCATGTTTCAAAACCGTCTGACCTCATTCCGGAGTTGCAGGGGCGTTTTCCGATTCGCGTCGAACTCAGCAACCTTACGCGCGAAGATTTTTTGCGCATCTTAAAACAGCCTAAAAACGCACTTACAAAGCAATATCAAGCTTTGCTCGGTGCAGAAGAGGTATATATAGAATTTCAAGACGATGCGCTCGAAGAAATTGCCGAAATAGCATTTCACATCAACCAAGAAATTGAAAATATCGGTGCAAGACGTTTGCATACGGTTATGAGCAAATTATTGAATGAAATTCTTTTTGACGTGCCTGATGTTATCGGTGCAAATGCAAAAATTTTAATCACCAAAGAAACCGTGCAAGAACGCCTTGCCGTTTTGGTGCAAAACAGAGATTTGAGCCAATACATTTTGTAATTGCTTAACAGCTAAATATTTAAACGAGATGTAATGTAGCCTTTGGCTGCGAAAACGCAGGTTTATTCGCCGTTGTATGTGTCTTCACAAACGACTTCGCCGTTGTTTGTGTCCTCACAAACGACTTCGCCGTTGTTTGTGTCCTCACAAACGACTTTGAGTTGCGATAGGTTTTTGTCGCTTGTGAAAACTCAAGCGACGGCGAAGAATTACGAATGAAAAATTGCCGCCGCTGTTGTTTGTATCCTCACAAATGACTTAGCGATAAGGCTTGAAAAGTCGCTTGTCGGGACGCAAGCAAGGGTGGTGGGTTGCACGATAATTTATTTATTTGCCTTTTAAATTCTTAATTTTTCATTCTTAATGCCTCATTAAAAATTTATGCCGCCCGAAAGTCCCCTAAAAGTTGTTAATGACCCTGTTCACGGTTTTATTTCCGTGAGCAATCCGCTCATTTTAAAACTCATCTCGCACCCGATAATGCAACGTTTGCGCCGCATCAAACAGCTCGGCGTATCTGATTTTGTCTACCCCGGTGCCTTGCATACGCGCTTTCACCATGCACTCGGCGCGATGCACCTGATGGAAAAAGCCTTAAAAACGCTCCGCAGCAAGGGGCATGAAATTTCTGACACCGAATTTGAAGCCGCCCTTGCCGCGATTCTCCTGCACGACATCGGGCACGGACCGCTGTCTCACGTTCTCGAAAACACTATTTTGGACGTTAAACATGAAAAAATTTCATGTTTGCTGATGCAAAAAATCAACGCAGAATTAGGCGGGAAGCTCGACCTTGCCGTTAAAATTTTTAAGGACGAATACGAAAGGCATTTTTTTCACCAATTAGTTTCCGGACAACTCGACACAGACCGCCTCGATTATCTTTTGCGCGACAGTTTTTTTACGGGCGTGTATGAGGGGAAAATCGGCAGTGAGCGCATTATCAGAATGTTAGACATGCGCGACGACCAAATTGTTGTCGAAAAAAGAGCCATTTACAGCGTTGAGCATTTTTTGAATGCGCGGCGTTTGATGTATTGGCAAGTGTATCTTTACAAAACGAACGTCAGCGCGGAAGAAATGCTCACTCAAATCATACGTCGTGCGCGTTTTTTGCTCAAAAACGGCAAAAAAATTGAAGCATCGCCTGCTTTTTTAATTTTTTTGACATTTAATTTTTCGCTGAAAGAATTTGAAAATAAGCCCGAAGTGATAGAGAATTTTATCAAATTAGACGATTACGATATTTGGGCTTGTGTCAAAATGTGGTCTGAACATGAGGATAAAATTTTGTCGCATCTTTGTAAAGCGGTTTTAAATCGCGATTTATTCAAAACAGAGATGCAAGAGAAACCCCTTGATAAACAATATGTTACGAGTATAAAAAACATTGTTTCGGAAAAATTGGGCTTGTCGGATGACGATTTGAGTTATTTTGTTTGCGAAGGCAGCGTAAGCAATGCGGCGTATCATTCGGAGAAAAGCATTAAAATTTTAACAAGGAGCGGCGAAATATTGGACATTACGGAAGCCTCCGATTTGCCACATATTAAAGCCTTAACGCATGTGGTAAAAAAATTTTATATTTCTTATCCGCAATCTCGCAGCAGCGTATTCTAAAAAAAGTAAGAAAAATGAGGGTTTTTAGTATAGGCTGTTCAGATTCGCTCCAAAAGTTCCCCCGATTTTGGTCAAAAAACGGAATAATTAGGCACGTTTTTTTTGAGTATTATGTCTTTTAATTTGACTTTTCGTGAGCGTTTTTGGTTTCATTTTCGGAAAAAGGCTGCGAAAAATTAGCGATTGTAAAAATAGATTCGGTCAAACCGGTTCCTTTATTAGCTTTAATGTTGGACTTGAATTTGCCAACTTTTCGAAGTGAATTATTTTCTTTTCCGCGAGATATTGCTTTGTTTTTCCAATTATTTGCAGTATCTATGTCATGTCCTAATGACAAGTTCTCCTCTGTTTTTGGTAGATTCATAACACAAAAGTAGGGAGAACTTTTTTATTTTTTTTGAACAGCCTAAGTTCAATTAGGGCTTGTTCATAAAAAATTTGCTCGTTATTTTTAAAGTAAAGCAAGCTTCTTGCTTGCCTCTTTTAAAGTAAAGCAAGCATCTTGCTTGCCTCATCAAAAACAAAGTGAGTGTGTCCGAAAAGTATGTTTTAAATTTGACAAACCAAATATAATTTTGCTTGCTTTCTAATATTGTTTAGCAATTTAAAGCCTTTAG
>JBPOJO010000780.1:0-7900 GCA_052033485.1 Bacteroidota bacterium
AAATGCAATGGGAAAGCAAGGCTACAAGCGTGTAATTGTGGCAAGGGAAATTTACAACGATATTAAACAATCGGTAAGCATCGGAAAGGTTAAGACTGATAAACCCGATACCCCCCCTGTTCATCATCATCATTTACATTTTGACCATGGAGATAACTAAATTTTCTTTTGTATTCTTTTGGGTTCTATTAACATCTCAGATTGCTCATGCACAAAAAGTTGCCTTAGCAAGGAATGTTCTTCATACTCCGGTAAATTTTCAAGTACATTTTAATAATCGAACAGATACATTTGACTTGAATAAACCGGTTTATATTTTATGTAGTATGGGAGTTGCTACAGAAAAAACAAACATAAAAAAAATACTTCCTTTTGACAAAAAAAATTACGAGAAAGATGGTGGAGATGGATGTATTGGTCCACACCCTTTTCCTAATAAAACATTGATACTGAAGCAATTTAATGCAAAATGTCCGGATAATGCTGTTCGATATGCTGTCCAATTTGATGACGAGTTGGACACTTTGTTGCGCTACACTGTTAAAAGCTACAGCTCTAAGCATTTAAACCATTTACTAATAAAATCTTTAGAAAAGCATCACAAAGATAAACTTTTTACCGATGATGCCTTCAAAGATGGGTTTTACGGAACCAAATGGGTCGCTAAATGTAAAGATGGAACAACATTTGCAATTTATTTTTTGCAGATGATTTTTCAGAAAGATGAACACTTCTCAAACTATGTTGTAATTGAAGTCGACAATAATTTTCTATTTCGCACTTTTTTATAGGGTATCCACCCGAGCAACCCCATCTTTTTCTCCCATCATTCATCACCTACCTTTGCGCGCAATCAATTTAAAAGCCCAAAGAACATGGAAAAAGAGAAAAAAATGTACGCCCTGATATCGGAGCAAGAACAATCAGGCGAAACTTGACAATACCTTAAACTTTTTATCTTCAATTACAACTTATCAATCAAAACTTGACACTACCGAAATTTTTATAGCAAACTTTGAGTTTGCAAAAATAAAGCAACGAAAAAAGAACAAACAACGCCTTTTATCACATTTGCGGCACATCAGACAGAAGTGCTGCGATGAGCATGTGCGCGTTCGTCAACTAAATCACCTCTTCGTTAAAATTTTTTCCTTACACGAATTAAATTTCGTTTTCAAAATTGCATCGGATTTTTTATACCTCATCTTGCGAACAAAAAACAAATAACATTTCATCTTTAAAATGTTATTTGTTCTTTGAAAAAAAAATCACAGTGCCTATTTTGAAAGAATTACCTGAAAATCTTTTTTACTTTTTTGTGTTAAAACAGCGTTTCCGAGGTCGCTGAAGCCTTCGAGCGCCTCTTTGTCGTAATTTTTAACGGTCAGCAATTCTAAATTTTTTTGAACCATAATCTCAAGCTCGTCCGTAAAAAGTTCGCGAAGGGCGGCAATTCGTTCCGGAAAATCGTCCGTACAAACGCGCACGGAAACCGCAGAACTTTGGATAAGGTTAATTTTCATGTTCAAACGGGACATTTCCGTAACAAGTTTGAAAAAATATTCTTCATTAACCGATGCCAAGTTTTTCGCCTCAATTGTGAGCAGCACTTGATTACTTTTGAACATAAACGCCGGCACTTGAATATTGATGTCAAAATCTCCGATTGTCGTCCCCTGATTTTTCGGATAGACAAAAGACTTCACAAAAAGCGGTATCTTCTTGTTAGCCAATGGTTTAATTGTTTTCGGGTGAATGACGGACGCACCGAAATAGGTCATTTCGGCGGCATCTTTGTAAGGAATTTTATCGAAAAGTTTTGCCGAAGCAATGCGTTTCGGGTCGGCATTGAGAATACACGGCACATCTTTCCAAATCGTGAGCGAATCCGCGTCGAGGCAGTGCGCAAAAACCGCCGCGCTGAAATCCGAGCCTTCCCGTCCCAAAGTAGTCGTTTTGCGCCCCATCGCACCGCCGATAAAGCCCTGCGTGAGGATAAAGTACTCATTCATAAGCGGTTTCAACTCCGATTTGATGAGTTTTTCCGACCATTCCCACTCAATTTTTCCTTCGCGCCACGTGCTGTCCGTCTGTATATACTCGCGCGCATCTACCCAAAGGCAGTTTCCGTGCAGTTTTCGCAAAAATTCGGCGACAATTTGCGAAGAAATAATTTCGCCCCAAGAGACAATTTGGTCGTAAAATTTGTCAAAAGGAAATTCGCGGCGATTGAGCGCGATGCTCAACTCATAAAAAGATTTGTCGAGAATACGATAAATTTCTTCGCTTTTGTCGGGAAAAAGATTTTCAGTTATCTCGGCATGATACTTTTTTAGCTTAGAGGTCTCTTCTTCAATTTTTTCCGTTTCTTTATGAAAAGCCGCGTAAGCTAATTTTTCGAGCGCATTTGTGGTTTTTCCCATCGCGGAAACGACGATTAAAAGTTGCGGTTTTTCGGAGAGAAAAGAACCGATAACGGAAGCCGCATTTCTGACGGCATCTGCCGAACTGACTGACGCGCCGCCAAATTTGAAAACGAGTACCATGCTTTTTCAGAAATTAAGTAAAAAAAAAATGAAATAACGCGCAAAATTATACGCTTTTTCTTTCTTGTAAATTAATTTCACTTTAAGTTTTTTTTTTGAAATGTAAAATATAAATAACATCGCACAAACGGACTTTAACGGGCTTTTTTGGTGTAAAAAAAGTATGCAAGAATAAAATATCTTACGTAAGGATTTTCGTACACTTTTGCTCTGCAAGAAAAATAAATTTCATAAATGTTCAAAATTAAAAAAATATATACCTTTGAAAACAAATAACTTACATGAAAAATTTGTCAAAAAAAATATTTTTATTTTTTTAAAAAAAAATTGGTACAAGATTTGGAATTGTAAAAATGGTGCTATATCTTTGCACAATCTTACAACCTCAAACAATCTTTTCATTATGTCAAAAATCACGCATGACAAATCGAAACAGCTCGAAATTCTCGAAAAATTAAAAGCAACTCAAGACAAATTAAAAAAGTTGCAAGAAGAAGTCAGAAAACACAGCAACGTTTCGAAGTAAAATTCTGTCAGGAGTACAGAGTCTTTACAAAAAGCCCGACAACAGGCGTAACATTTTAAAATTACTTTGAAATTATCAATGTTCTTTCGTAGCTTTGCGGCAACATTCGTAAAGTTATGAGGTCATTTAAAGAACAATTTACCATATTCATCCCGTTCATTCTCGGGACGTTGGTTTGCATACCGGGATTTTTTTTAGATGTCATGGACATTGACTCTTCTCAGTATGCTGCTATGTCAAAAGAAATGTTCGAGACAGGAAGCTACCTGCAAGTATTCAACCGCGGCGAGGATTATCTCGACAAACCGCCGTTGTTATTTTGGGTAGCTTCTTTTTTTTACGCGCTTTTCGGAGTGAGCGAATTTGCCTTTCGTTTCGGTCCGTTTTTAAGCACGATTTTAGGTACATACTCCATTTACGGCATTGTTCGGCGACAATCGGGCGAACGAGGCGGTTTTTACGGCGCGATATTCTTTTTCACTTGTCAGGTATTTTTTCTGATGAATCACGATTTGCGCACGGATACGATGCTGACTTCATTTACGGTAGCGGCGTTTTGGCAGTTGAACGAATATTTTGCCGAGCGGAAACTTGTCAATTTACTGACGGGCTTTTTTTTCTTGGGGCTTGCGATGCTTGCGAAAGGACCTGTCGGGCTGATTGTGGCAATTATGGGCTTCGGGACGCATTTTTTTATCAAAAAGGCTTGGAAAGAATTTTTTAACCCTGCCTATTTGCTCGGCATTTTGGTCATTGCGCTTGTGCTCACGCCTATGTGTATAGGACTTTATGAACAATACGATTCGCAGCCCGGTAAAGAATCCGGCTTGTATTTTTATTTTTGGAAACAAAGTTTCGGGCGCATAACAGGCGAAAATTTTTGGAACAACAATCCTCACGCGACATTTTTGACGGAAAATTTTCTTTGGAGCTTTTTGCCTTGGACACTGCTCTCTTTCCCCGCGATTTTTTTAAAACTAAAATCGGCATTTTTAGAATTTTTCGGCGGCAAAAAAGCCGAAAATGAGGAATATTTTTCGGTTTTCGGGTTTCTTTTAGGTTTAATTTCGCTCTCTCTTTCAAAATATCAACTCCCGCACTACATTTACGTCATCATGCCTTTAGCCGCAATTTTCACGGGAGAATATGTCGCCAAAGCCGAAGAAGGCGGGAAATTATTGACTTTGTTCACGAGAATGCAGGCTTTTGTTGCGGTTTTATTATTCCTGTTGAGTCTTTTTTTAACTTTATATGTGTTCGACGACTCAATGAATTTGTATATCATTCTGCTGTTTCTTATAGTTTTCAAATTCTCATTTTTCTATTTTATTTACGGCAAAAACTTTTTTGAAAAGGTCATTTTGTCCTCCGTTTTATCGGTTTGCGGCTTAAATCTCGTCTTAAATTTGCATTTTTATCCGAATCTTTTTGCCTATCAATCCGGCTCCGTCATCGGGCGTTTTGTGCGGGAAAATTCGGATATAGACAAAAAACGATATTTTATTTACGGTTTGGATTTGCATTTTTATGCGATTGATTTTTACGCCGATGTCCGCGCAAAAGATTTTAAAGCGATTGCCGAGCTCGAAAAGGAATGTGAAAACGGGAAATTATGGGTTTATACGGACGAAAAAGGTTTAGCGGAAATTGAGAGCAAGGAAAATTTGACATTCAAAAAGTTAAAAGAGACACTTCGTTTCCACGTTTCGACGCTGAATCCCGAATTTTTAAATCCCGAAACGCGCCTTTCGCAATGCGTGAAAGTATACCTGCTTGAAGTTGAAAAACAATCCGATAAGGCTGTTAATCACAATTGACCCTGTCCCATTGTTGTTTCGCTTGGAAGGGTATTTTTAGCAAAACAATTTCTCCTTTTTTTCCCCTCAAAATATATGCGAGATTGAAAAATGCCCTATTATAAGGAAAAAAACTTTCGCTTGCGTACAAAAAATACGCAAGCGAAAGCCGATGAGGGAGCAAAATATTGCTAAATTTTCTTAAATGTCGGCAAAAAATTTATGCGAAGGCGAGCACCGAGCGTGTGAAAATAAACACGTTCCTGTTGCGGATTTCCAAGCGGTTTGCGATAAAAAGGCTCTATTTGCACGGAAATTTTATCGCTGATAAGTTTTTCAACTCCGACCGCAAAATTTAATGCCGTACCGAATTGGAATTTTTCAAATGCCCTACTTCTGTCCTCAACATTGTTCAATTTTATCGTGAGACTCGGCTCGTTTTCTTTGGCGGATTTAATGACTTCTTCCGTGTAGTTTTTGTAATATTCGCTCAAAAACAAATAATTTGAAATGCCGAGCGACACATAAACCGATGAGCGCGGCGCATTCAGCACATTCACCCGAACGTCGAGCGGAATATTCAAAATGTTCAAACTGACCTCTTTCGACGGCAAGGGAACTTGACCGCCCGCAGGAAGTTGATTGTAAAAACTCCAAAATTCGCCGTTGCTCAAAAAAACTTTCTTAAAATAAAACCAACTCACGCCCGTTTGCAAACTCAAATCGCGCGAAACAATCCAATCCGCAAGCACCGAAAATTCGTGCCCCGTGCTCCAAACGGTCATGTCTTGAAAAGGCTTAAAATCTCCGTTTCGTATCGTCGCATAAGAAACCCCCAAACGCAAATATTTTTCATTTTTACGCATTGCCGCAAAAAACGTCAGCGGTTTAATTTCCTCCGCTTTTGCACTGTCAGTAGGCAAAAGCGTAAAATGTTGTTTGAGTGAATCCAAAGGCAAATTGTCGCGGTCAATTTTTTTGGCATCGGTTTTATTTTCTTCCGAAATTGCGTTCATATTTGCCTTTTTTTCCTCTTCCGAAAGGAGCGGAAGGGCAAGATTTTCTTCATTCGCAATATTTTTAAACGGCTTCAAAAATGTTTTTTTTGCCGAAATGAATGTTTTTTGAGCATTTTTGCCCGCAGGAAAGCTCAATTTTGCGGAAGCAATCGAAGGAGTAACGCCCGCTTTTGAAGCCGAAGTAGTTACATTTTGCACCTCTTGAATGCCTTTTTCTGCTTGCCAATCGGCTGTTTTTCCGGTCAAAACAAGCGTTTGAGCGGTATTCATGTCGGCGGCAAAACTTGCATTTGTGATGTTGTCTACTTTATTATCTGACAAAAAATAATTATTTCGACAATCTTTGCCCAAAAAGCTAAATAAAAGGACAAAAATTAACAGAGAGAAACGAAATCCGCGATGTTTACCCTCACATTCGGGCAATTCGCGGTCGAGCAAATCCTTCATTTTTTGCCAATCAGCCTCATTACATTCAAATTCTTGTTTGTCAAAGACTTCTTTGAAACGTGAGCTGATTTTTTTATCGAAATTATCGTTGAGATTCTCCATAAGCGATTCCTAAATGTTTTTTTACCAATTGACGCAGTTTAATTTTAGCTCTTGACAGGTTTGAGCGTGAAGTTCCTTCGGGGATACCAAGTTTTGCGGATATTTCTTCGTGCGAAAATCCTTCAATTTCGTAAAGATTGAATGTAATTCGATAGGGGTCGGGCAGTTCTTGTACAATTCGGTAAATTTCTTCTGCCGAAAGTAAGTCGACGGCATCTGTGTCCGATTCTTCGCTTGCGGCATAGCTGATGTCCGAAAAAGGGACATTTTTTTTCGACCGTCTGTAATAATCAATCGAGGTATTGACGACAATTCGCCTCAACCAAGCCCGAAAAGGCTTGCTTTGGTCAAAAGTTTCAATTTTGCCGAAAACTTTCAAAAAGCTGTCATTGACGATTTCGGCAGCTTCGTCACTGTTGCCCGCGTAACGCATACTGACGGACATCGCATAGCCGTAGAATCGCTTGTAGAGCAACTCCTGATGCTTTCGACTGCCTTTTATGCAGGCATTTACAATTTCCGTTTCAAGTTGTGTGTCCAATTGGCTGCTGTTTTATTTGCTTCGAAATGTCGCATAATTTCAACACTTAGCGGTTTGAATACGCTTTTTTACATGACGACATCGAAAATATATTTGCTGCAAAAATAATAATTTTTTTTCAATTTTTTTTATTTTTCTATCCGACATTAGGGCTTATTCATAAAAAATTAAACCTGATTTTTGAGCAGTGTAATGTGAGCATCTTGCTCACAAACTTTGTTTTTGATGAGGCAAGCAAGATGTTTGCTTTACTTTGTTTTTGATGAGGCAAGCAAGATGCTTGCATTACTTTGCTTCATCGCCCGTCTCCTCAAATGGTAAAAATAACGAACAAATTTTTTATGAACAAGCCTTAAATTAAGCATTATTTCCCGCATTGTTTGACATTATGACAGTTCGGGCGTACAAGCAAAAAACAAGTACGATTCTTTGTACGAACCTATTTTATTTTGTGTGAAGGACGAAAAAATTATACTTTCAACAGTGAAGCAATTTTAGTTGATGCGAAAACAGGCTCAAAAAGAAAATTGACAGACTACCGCAAAAAACTGCCGCAACCTTATAACACTGAAAAAGTTGCGGGCAATGTGTAGGAATTTCCTCGTGTACGCTATCGCCGATGTTTGTGTCTCCACAAACGATTTGCTGTGCAAATGAAAAAGTCGCTTTTGAAAACACAAGTGACTGCGGGGAAGAATTATAACTATACGCCTAAATTTGAGTTTTTTTAAGACAGGAAAAGTGCACAATTTAAGCGTTCTTAATTGTTAAAAGCACAAGCAATTATCGCGTTAAAAAGTCCGGAGTGCCGCGCCTGATTTCCATGCCGGAAAAATTCTCTGCCTCAAATTTTTTTTTCATAAAGGAAACCGCATCAACAGGATTTATTTTCTCGCCGCAAGTAAAAATATCAATCGCCGCAT
>JBPOJO010000573.1:0-2003 GCA_052033485.1 Bacteroidota bacterium
GTGCGGCGATTCGCGAGAAACTTTTAAGCGATTAATCTTACCGATTTCAAACATAAACATTACAAATTAAATGACAAAATAAGTCAAAACAAAATTTTTTCGACTAAAAGCGTAAAAATACCGTTAAACGACATTTTCGGGAGAAATTAACACGTTGAGCGTTTTGCCCGCTAACTCGGGCGCGTAAGGCAGTGCAACACGCACGTAATTGTCCGAAAAACCCTCAATTTTGCCGTTCTTAACCTCATTTTCAAACAAAACGGGTCTGACTTTTCCGAATTGCGTGGCGTAAAAATGATTTTTTTTCTTTTCCGAAAGATTGCGCAAAATTTGTGTTCGCTGTTTGCGCACCGCAACAGGCACATTGTCCTCCATTTCGGCGGCTTTTGTGTTTTCGCGCTCGGAATACGTGAAAACGTGCAAATACGAAATATCTGCCTGATGCAAAAAGTTGTAAGTTTCCTCAAAAAATTCGTCTGTTTCGCCCGGAAAGCCCACAATTACATCAACACCGATGCAACAATCGGGCATGATATTTTTTAGGCTGCGAACGCGCTCTTCATACAATTCTTTTTTATATTTCCGACGCATTTTTTGCAAAATTTTATTGCTTCCCGATTGCAAAGGAATGTGGAAATGCGGCATAAATTTAGCGGAATTTGCCGTGAGTTCGATAATCTCGTTCGTCAATAAATTCGGCTCGATGGACGAAATTCTAAATCTTTCGATGCCTTGTGTTTTTTCCAATTCGCGCAGCAAATCAATAAAATGATGCTGCCTTTCCCCCTCTACAAGTCCAAAATCGCCCGTATTTACGCCCGTAATGACAATTTCTTGGGTGCCGGAATCGGCTATTTTTTGCGCACTTCGCAAAATATTTTCGATGCTGTCGCTGCGGCTGTTGCCCCTTGCAAGCGGAATGGTGCAAAAAGAACAGTGATAATCGCAACCGTCTTGCACTTTTAGAAAAGCGCGCGTTCGGTCGCCGACGGAATAGGCATTTTCAAAATTTTTGGCTTGTGAAATTTCGGAAGAGCAAACCAAAGCCGTGTCCGTGCGAACAAAATCGTTCAAAAGTTCGAACAAACGAAATTTTTCAGCCGAGCCGAGAACGGCATCAACGCCTTCTATACGGGCAATTTCATTCGGTTTAAGTTGCGCGTAACAACCGATAATGGTAACAAATGAGTTCGGCGAGATTTTTTTAGCCTTTCGAATCAACTGCCTGCATTCTTTGTCGGCATTATCCGTAACGGAACAGGTGTTGATGACGTACACATCCGGCGCGTCGTCGAACTCAACTCGGGTGAAACCTCGTTGCTCAAAAAGGCGTGCGATGGTTGATGTTTCCGAAAAATTGAGTTTACAACCCAAAGTATGAAAAGCAACTTTTCTCAATGTCGTAAATTTTTGGCAAAATTAGGCATTTTTTCGGAACTGACAAGTAAAATTAATTTATTCCCTTTCGGGCGTTAAAAATGTTTTTTTGTAAAAAGTTGATTTTCAGTAAATTAAGTAATTGGACAAGTTAAAAGTGCACTTTGAGAAGTTCCTTTGCTATCCCAACGGGATACAAGGTTTATAGAAAAAAATTGACAATAATATTCTACGACCCCAACCGGGTCGCAAAAAACAACACCTGCGAGCTATAAACTTTTGATGCCTTTGGCATCGTTTTTCTCGAGGTTGTTTGAGCCTACTGTTAGTGCTAAGCCTTTTTTTGCGTCAATCAGCAACAAACATTTTTTTTGTTCCATGACTTAGAAAACAGTAATATTGAGAATTGAAAAGTATTTGCAACAATTTAACGGCGGAAAAACGAATGAAAAAAAATATTACATTTTTCGGATTCTTTCGGACGACAAGTATTTTTTTTTAATACCCGCTGTTTTGACGCATTTCGGGGTTGTTTTTCATTTCTTTTTCGGGTATGGGCAAAACAAATTTTGCGTCTTTCACCGACATTTCATTCAAATCTCGGTCGTATCGCCTTGCATCAAACA
>JBPOJO010000285.1:0-4719 GCA_052033485.1 Bacteroidota bacterium
GCCTATAGCCTTGAAGCAACGGCGAAAATTAAGCCGTAATGGAAAAAAAGCATTAAACTTCGCTTTCCAAAACATTTTTGATGACAGAAATTTTTAATAAACATTCCTCGTATTCCGCCTCCGGAATAGCGTCGTACGTGAGCGCACTTCCCGCCCAAGCGCAAATTTTTTGACTGTTTTTATCATAAAAAATGTGGCGAATTACAACATTAAAATCAAAATCACCGCTCGTATCAAAAAAACCAATCGCGCCGGAAAATAATTCACGTTTGCCTGTCTCAAATTTTTCAATCAATTCCATAGCCTTAATTTTCGGCGCACCCGTCATGCTTCCGGGCGGAAAGGCAAATTTCAATGCGTCGGCGGCGTGAACATCGGGCTTCAATTGAGCGGTTATGCTTGAAATCATTTGATGCAAATGTTTAAAGGTGTGAATACCGAAAAGCTCTTCGGCGAGAACAGTCCCTGAAATTGCCGCTTTCGCCAAATCATTTCTGACCAAATCCACAATCATCATGTTTTCGGCTCTCTCTTTTTCACTTTCTTTTAGATTTTTTATCATTAAGGCATCTTCCGTCGGGTTATTTCCGCGTTTTGCCGTTCCTTTTATCGGCTGCGAAAGTAATTTTTGACCGCTTTTTTTCAAAAATCTTTCAGGCGACGCGCCGAATGCAAACAAATTATTGAGTTTGATAAATGAAGAAAAAGGCATGGGTGAAAAATCAAAAAGTTGCCGAAATACACACGGAGGATTTATCAAAACATTTTCGGAGGAAAAATAAGTGCAAAAATTCATTTCATAAATATCTCCTTCTTCAATATGTTCGATAATTTTTCGCGCTTTTTTAACATATTCCTCCTTGCTTAATTCGGGCAAGAGAGTAATTTTTTGTTTTTTGCCCGCATCAATTTCCGCCGAACAGTCCATGATTTTCAATAAAATTTCTTCCGGTTTATCGGCAGAAATGTGCCATTCATCAATTTTTTTTTCGATAATGATTTCGGGAATAAAGAAAAATGCCTTCGGAAAAACAATGATTTCGCGGTTTTCGGAGGATAAATCTTCGATTTCATTTTTGAGGTCATACGTTAAATAACCAAAATATTTTCCGTTTTCTGCATTTTTGAGGGCTTCAAAAATTTCTCCCGAACAATCGAGCGCTTTTTTTATTCCTACCGCCCAAATATACTGAAATGTGCCGCCGATACACGCAGAATCGCTTCCGCGCAAGTGTACGAAGTGTGAAAATTTGTCGGCAAAATTCCATACTTGCTCTTCCGTAAGTGCTTTTGAAAGGACAGATTTCATATTTTTTTGCAAAAAAAGCACCGCAAGCAAAATTACCTGCGGTAAGCTCGTTAATTATTTTTCTTCTTGCAAAGGAAAACTAATCATCCAATTGATGCCGAATTTGTCTTCAAACATTCCGAAGTAGTCGCCCCAAAAAGTATCGGCTAAGGGCATTGTAATTTTTCCTCCTTGCGACAAACCCTCAAAAAATCGTTCCGCTTCCGCGCGCTTATCTGTCGTGATTGAAATCGAAAAATTGTTGCCCGCACGAAAAGCAGGAGCCCATTCTCCGCCGGTATCACTGCCCATGAGCATTGTTTCGGCACTAATCGGCAAACTGACGTGCATAATTTTGTCGCCCATCGAAGGCGGCATTTCGCCCATACCGTCTTGGCGCGGCATATCTTTGAAGCGACTGAAATAAGAAAATTCGCCGCCTAAAACGGAGCGATAAAAATTGAACGCCTCTTCGCAGTTGCCGTCAAAATTGAGATAAATGTTTACGCTTGTCATGTTAAAAAAATTAAATTCATAAAAAAATCAACTGTCATTCTGCTCTTTTTTCGCCGTCGTTTGTGTCTTCGCAAGCGACAAAAAGAACAAACTTTTTTTAAAGGCTCATGGTGTAAAATTTTTTCAAAGCGTCGCGGTATTGCAAAAATGAAAACATTTCGTCAAAACTCTGTGTTTCGGTTTTTTCAAAAGCTTTTAACATAATTTTTGCGCAAGCTGTCGTGTCGCTCAAAGCATCGTGATGTTTAAGCGGAATGTTAAATTTATCGGAAAGAAATTTCAAACCGTATTTAGGAAATTCTCTTTTCCAAACTTTTTTGGCAATTTTTACCGAACAACCGTAGAGAAATTTCGGCATTGCCAAATCAAAGTGCATTAAAACGCGCCTCAAAACTTTCGTATCAAATTCGGCATTGTGCGCAATCACGACATTGTCCTCCAAGTAGGGTCTGATTTCTGACCACAAAACATCAAAAGTAGGGGCATTTTCGACTGTTCTTTCGTCAATCCCGTGAATAAAAGTAAATTCAAAAAAGAACGGTTCGGGCTTAAAAAGCCATGATTTATATTCTTTTATTTCTCCGTTTTCGACCACAACAAGTCCGAGTGCGCAGGCACTTGAGGAATATCGGTTGGCGGTTTCGAAATCAATCGCGACAAAATTCATAATTTTGGGGGGTGCGAACGATGTTCGCGTCAGTCAACAATCTCCATGACGGTACGAAAAGCGGCAAATTTTCCTTCAAATTTTGCCGTGTGTTCTTTTTGCAAAGCGGGCGCGAAATTTTTTTGATAGGCATCAAGTTCGTTCAAATTTTTGCAAAAATATTGCACGGCATACGTAAAACCTTCTTCGTCGGCTTGGCGCGAAAGAATTTTCATCAATTTATGCTCGGAAAAAAAACCCGTCGCCAAAACATCGGGAATGTGCTTTTCGCGCATCCACGCGAGCCATTCATCGTGAATATCGTCCGATACATTGACCGTAACGTTGTAAATTATCATTTCAAAAAATTATTTTACTGCAAAATTTATTTCAAAATTTCATTCAAATCTTCGGGAGCAGGCGTGTCATTGTGATGCCATTTTCCGACGATAACGCCGTCTTTGAGCAACATCAGACCGGGATTGCATCGAATAATGGTTTTCAAAACTTTTTCATCACCCAAATAAAACGGCACATTCAAACCGACAGAAGTCAAAAAATTAGCGACATTTTGTTCACTGTCAGCGGAAATAACAACGGTTTGAACGTTTTTCGCGCCCGTTGCCAAGGTTTTTATTTTTTCAAAAGCGTCCCGCTTGCTTTTCATGGTGTTTTGAACAATGACAAGAAGTTTGTTTCCTTTCAGACTCTCCGCCGTAAAATCGCCGCGTTCGGAGTGCGTGAAATTGTAATCCAAAATTTTAGGCAGGAAAAGCAAGCTGTCCTCCGGATTCGTGATGCGATAACTTTTGTATTTGATGGTCGAATCTTGCGGGTAATCTTTAAAAATAAGCTCTTTCCCTGTCGAATCGGTGAAAATATATTCGTAAATCGGCTTTTTGACAGGGGTGCGCAGTTCGACAATATTGTTGCCGACCTTAAAATTTCGAAAATCTATCAACGGCTCATGTTCGAGCACATAATAAGCACCGAAAAAGGATAAAATCGTTCCGAGAAAGACAATGCCGCCGGGCAGATAATTCGGCTTTTTGTTTGCATTTTTGTCTTTTTTTATGAAAACAGAAGTCAAAAACAACAGCAGAATTGCGCCCAACAAAATCATATCTTTGTAGAAAGATTCCCAAGGCTTCAATTTTATGGCATCTCCAAAGCAACCGCAGTCAGTTACTTTGTTGTATTCGGCTGAGTAATAAGTCAATACGCCGAAAAAAATCACCAACGCAGAGAGTTTGGTGAGGGTAAAATATTTTTTGAAATTGACTGCCAAAGCAAGACCGAGAACAACCTCCGCAACGCAGAGAAAAACAGCAAACGGAAGTGAATAGGGCACAAATTCGCGAAATATCGGACTAAAATCTGCGGCAAAAACTTGAAAATATTCTTCCATTTTTATCGCAGTTCCTACCGGGTCGTTCAATTTAACTAAACCCGAAAAAATAAACACACCGCCCGTGAGTGCGGCAAGGAAATGATAAATATACTTCATCAAAATAGAGCTTATCTTGTTCAAAGCACAAAAGTAAAGAGTATTTTGCTAAAAATTGATTTTGCACAATTTTTTTAAATAATTTAACCGCTGAATTTTAAGAAATGTAATTTTTTTTCTATTTTTGGGGCAAAACAAAAACCGCATCTAAACAGACGCGGTCTTTGATACGAAAACTACCTGTATTTGCTGCTCAATTACTAAATTCAAAAACGTGCTCCTTATCGGAGCTATTAATCACCTGTGGGGAATAATCTTGTTGTTATTGCGGCTTGAGCATTCTTACCGCTTTTGATATGACAAAGGTAGGGCAAGAATGTTGGCTAAACTATGATAATTGTCATTCAAATAAGTGATTTATATCATTGTTTTTTTCAAAAAAAAGTGTACCAAAAATTTGGAAATCTGATTTTTATTTTTATCTTCTGTTTGTGGTTTGTGATGAATCAAGTGACGGCAGAAGGAGTGTAGCACGAGCTTTAGCTTGCGACCTTATCGTGGAAAAGGAGGAAAAAATGTACGCCCTGATATCGGAGCAAGAACAATCAGGCGAAACTGTCAAAGCATTTGCTCAAAAACACGGTATTTCGTACCCGACTTGGTAGAAGTGGCGTAAAAAATACCGGCGGGGGCGGAAAAACTCCGCCAAAACTTTGAAAATCCCCCGCAATTTAAGGAAATAATTTTCCAAACCAACGAAAAAGCAATTAAAAATTGCCCGACCCCGAAAATTGAACTCACCCTGCTGCCCTGCGGCACTCT
>JBPOJO010000552.1:0-3340 GCA_052033485.1 Bacteroidota bacterium
ATTGTTGAGGGGGAAACAAACGAGAAAATAAAAAAATACACAAAATTGACCGACGAACAAATCAATGAACTGCGCAGTAAGTTGAATAACAATAATTAAAGGCACAAAGCATTTGGAAATCCAAACAATGTTTTGCAAAAATAAGCCTATCCCTTAGCCGTTCTTAGTATCCTCACAAACGACCTCATGAAGTGGTAGTTTTTTGTCGCTTGTGAAGACTCATGAAACGGCGAAAAATAATCATAAAACCTTGCATTACAGCCATTTGTGTTCTTACAAACGAAAACCAATCACAAGAATATCGTCGGTTTGTTCGCCCTCCCCTTTCCATTCGTTAATCGCCTGTTCCAAAATATTTTTTTGGTCAGAAAGACTTTCATCGGCGATGCTCAGGAGCAGTTTTTTGAAGTTAGAACTCATAAATTTCATTTTATGTTCTCCGCCGAATTGGTCTTGATAACCGTCGGAATACAAATAAAATGTTTTTCCCGCGACATCGTCAATTTCGTGCTTGCCGTAAATATGCGGTTTTCCGTGCAGTTGAACGCCAATCGGCACTCTTTCTCCCTTAATATCATGCAATTCATTTTCCCGAACAGCAATCAAAGGAATTTTTACGCCTGCATAAGAAAGTTGTGCCTGATGTTTATTTTTACAAATTTTAACCAACGCAATGTCCATTCCGTCTTTAACAGAACTTCCTGAGTGATGCAAAATATTTTGTAATTGTGCAGGAATTTCATTTAAAATTATATCAGGCTCATAAATCTCGCGGTCATGCACGAGATAATTGAGGATATTATTCGCAATCATGGTCATAAATGCGCCCGAAACACCGTGTCCGGTGCAATCCACGACCGCCAAAATTTGGCAATCGCCTTTGTCGGCAAACCAATAGTAGTCGCCCGAAACAATGTCTTTCGGTTTGAGCAAAACAAAAGATTCAAGGTGATGTTGAATTTGACTTTCACGCGGAATGATAGCATCTTGTATCCGTTTCGCATACTGAATGCTGTCCGTAACGTTTTTGAGCAGTTTTTCAACTTCTTGGAACGCCAAAGCATTTTTTTCGTTCAGCAAAGTAATTTGGTCTAAACTCAATTTCAATTCTTCATTTTTGCTTTGAACGGTAAATTCGTAATTTTTTCGCTCCGTGATGATAACCCGTATAGAGAGATATTGCAAAATTTTGCCGTATTCGTCCGTAACAGGATTGATAACGGTATCTACCCAATATAATTCGCCGTTTTTCTTGCGATTTCGTATTTCCCCTCTCCAAACATTGCCGTTTTGAATCGTTTTCCACATACTTTCCCAAAACGCTTCCTCATGATAGCCCGAACTGAGCACGTTGTGATTTTTTCCGATAAGCTCGCCCGCAACATAGCCCGAACTTTGGCAGAAAACATCATTAACTTTCAAAATAACACCGTCGGGGTCGGCAA
Source organism: Bacteroidota bacterium (assembly GCA_052033485.1). Lineage (GTDB taxonomy): Bacteria > Bacteroidota > Bacteroidia > Cytophagales > Bernardetiaceae > JBPOJO01. The sequence continues at coordinate 1,446 of JBPOJO010000552.1, forward strand.
AACTGACGGCAATGTTGCGGTTCAGGGTGTCGTTAATGGTCTTGTTTTCTGAAAGCAATTTGGCAAGTTGTGTTTGTTTGAATTGTAAAAGTTCTTGCGTTGTTTGCAATTCTTCCACATTTTGCAAAAGTTCTCTCTCGGAAAGTTGCAATTCCTCGTTTTGTTTGGCAATTTTTTGGCGAAATTCATGTTCTTCCGAAACATCTTCAATCATGACAATAAAACCTGTCATTTTATCTTCCTCATCAAAAAGAGCCTTGCTGAAAACTTTGCCGGGGAAAACAGTCCCGTCTTTATTCACAAATTGCTTGTCGCCGACAAAACTTGTTTTTTTCTCATGTATGTAAAGCAAATATTCTTCGGGTTTGCGAAAAATGCGTTTTTCCTCTTTGCCGTATTGAACCAAGTCCGTTTCAAGTGAAACACGCTCATAAAGAGTAGAAAACGCGGGCGAACCGATAATGTCGTCAGGATTATAGCCGAAAAGTTCGCGCACGGCACTGTTGACACTTGTGATATTTCCCTGCAAATCCAATGTCATAATGAGCAAGGGCGCGCCGTCGAGAATCGCATTCGTAACAAGTTTATTGGTATGCAAAGCCGCCGTGAGTTCGTCCTCTTTGATTTGTAATTGCTCATAAGTAACGTTCAATTCCTCCATATTTTGGCGCAACTCTTCTTCCGTACTTTGCAATTCTTCAAAATTGGTTTCCAAATCGCGCTGATTTTGCAAAAGCATTTCGTTTGCATCGCGGACTTGCAGAAAAAATTCATCAATTTTTTTGACGGCAGGTCTGAAAATAAAAAAGGCTTCTAAAAATAAAATTGACAAGGTTGTGAGCATCAATACAAGCTCAATCCATTCCAATCTTTTCACTTTTGCTTTCGCGTCGACATCGTATTGCGCCGTGATGTTGTTTGCATAAGTTAAAAAAACGCCCTCATGTTTCATAATGTCGTCCAAATGCGGCTTCATGCGCTCCTGCGTGGTTTCGGGCGTAAACTCCGCAACGGCATAAAAAGCGGATTTCAATCCCTCATAAGAGGCTTCGGAACGTACAAGCCATTCGCGCAGAGCGGGACTGTTGTAGTCCGAGCCGATGTCCAAACTGTCATTTCCGTTCATTAAAATCTGCCGCTCGGAAGACCAAAGGTGCAGCGCGTCGGTAAATTCTTTTCTCAATTCAAAAAAATGTCCTTCGTCGCGGTAGTGTTTGTCATAAAAAAACAAACCAATTTTAACCATTTTTTGGCTCAATGCCCTTTGCCTGCCCGACATATTGACCATAAAACCATCAACCGACTGTTTTTCAAGCATATAGCGAATGACTCCTTGACTCAAAAGCGTCAGCAGTCCGACAAAAGCTAAAGCCAAAATATACGCACGGCTGATTTTTACCGCAGGCGTATCCGAATTTGAGAAAAGCATATTAACCGGTTCGGATATTATCTTCATGCTTAAAATGGCTAAAAAGTTTAGAATGAAACACTTACACGCTCAAACACTTATATTTTATTTTTAAAAAAAATTAAAATATAAAAAATAAAGCCGCTTAATTAACAATATTCGGCATCAAAATTAGACAAGGAATTTAAAAAAACAAAAAAATACGGAAATATTTTCGGTTAATCGTAAAATAATTCGACGCACTTGGAAAAGCTAAGAATGGATGTCATTTTTTAACAGAATTAACCGCTTGTAAATGAGTGCGCAAGGTAAAAAAGTGAAGCAAGCAGACAGTTGTGGATTTTGGGTAAAATGTGTTCCAAAATTTTTTCGGAATAAACTTGTTTTTTTTTTGACTTTCAAATCCTTTTATTAGCTTTGTGAAAATTAAAACTGACATGGGTATTGCTCAATCATTAATTGCCGAGATGCAGCACGAAGCAGCCTC
>JBPOJO010000767.1:0-1605 GCA_052033485.1 Bacteroidota bacterium
TTTATAGGACAAAATCGCATTTAGGTTGTAAGCGAAAAAAAATAAATGGAAAAGTCTATTGGGGGAACTATGTCTCTTATGCTTATGTCGCTTCCTCTATAATGAAACAACCGTCAATAAAAAAGCAGTTACGAAATCATTGGCGGATTTTAAATCGAAAAATTGCGTTAAAAGAGGCTGAATATAATTTAGTTAGAACTCCATCAAGGAGAAAACTAAATCAGACAGAGAAGTCTAAAACTTCTCCCACCCCTCCGCCCAATCCTTAGCCATCGGAAAAACCGAAGCGGTGTGGTGAATCAGCGTGGGGCTTATGCAAAGTAGCTTTTGATTGGCAGCAATGCCCTGCTCGTCGTTGTCGGTGAAAGAATGTAGGCGTGTATAGCTTGCGGAGGCTTGCTCCTGCAAAAAATCCTCCGTCAGAAATGACAAGGAATTTAAGACAATCGTTTTGTATTTGGGCTTGTCGGTTTTGTAGTATGCCATCGCCGCTAAAAAGTCTGTGAAACCCTCAAAAATACAAAGCTGACTTGCGTCCGCCTCAAAAGTGCTCACGGATTTGGGTGCAATACAAAACTTCATGTATTGTTGCGCACCTCAGACAAACCTGCCGACCCTGTGGAATTTGGTTTGCTGATAATGATTTTGAAAAGGAATTAAAGAGATTATTCAGAAGAAAAACAGACCTTGTGCTCAATCGTTACGTGCAAAATCCTTTTTTTAGAAAGAAAATTGATGAAACCAAACAGCTTGTTTAAGAACAAAGAATGTAAAAACATTCGCTTGACATAAAAAAAGCGATTGAAAATGTGTTTTCTTTTGTCGGTGAAAACAGAAATTTTTGTTTTATTGCACCATAAATTTATTTCTATTTTGCAGATGCACCCGCTTCTGCGAAAAGAAAAAGTGGTATTCTGTTGCACAAAATTAAAAAAAAAAGCATAGGCGAAAATTCTGTAAGGCTGCATTTGTTTTCAACAAAAATAAATGTACATTCTGTTACAAAACAGACTAAATAACCATAATTTCTTCCAAAAATTCGGCAATATCCATTTTTCTGTCAATATTTAATTTTTTTCGCAACCTGTTTCTCGCTTTGCTGACCGACTCAATCTCAATGCAAATAAAGTCCGCTATCTCTTTCGTACTGAAACCAAGTCTGATATAGGTGCAAATACGAATTTCATTCAGCGAGAGGTCGGGATATTTTTGTGTTAAAATAGAAATAAATTCGCTGCCGACTACTTTAAAATCTTTTTCGGAATCTTGTTTTCGGAGTTCGACTTCGATTTCCGAAATCAACTTTTTCATATTGCCGCGCAGTGCCGTCAAGCGCATACTCGAGCCTGCATCTAAAATTTCTTGCAAAGTCTTTGCAGGGCGTTTGGGCTTGCTTTCAGGCGGAGATTCTTGGCTTTCTTCTGCCGTTTGTTTTTCGTAAGACGCAGGTTTTTCCTGTTTGAGAACTGACATGAGGGGTTTTTCTTTCTCTTTTGTTTTAACAGGTTCGGGAAACAATCCTGCCGCTTTAGCTTTTATGACCCCTAATTCTTCACGCACAAGTTCAAGAGAAAAAGAAAGTTCTTCTTTTTGCTGTCTGACACG
>JBPOJO010000086.1:0-7268 GCA_052033485.1 Bacteroidota bacterium
GTACCTGTGCCTGCAACAATGGAGGTGCTTCTTTTGAATGAAAAATACTTTTTTTAAGAAAAAAAGATTGTGCTTCTGCAAGTATCAAACTGTCTTTCGTATTAAAAACAAATTTTTTTGAAAAAAAATAGCTCATTTTCGCCTCAAAAGATTGTGCATTGATTTCACCTACTTTTATAAATGCATCGTTATTCTTGACATATTGCGAAGATGCGATACAATAAGGGTGATATTTGTCAAAAGGATTGTAAAAATTACTAAAGTAGTTGGCAAGTTCTGCGTTATATTGCAGCAGCATATTCTGTTCTTCAAGCTCAATTTTTTTCCTTTTCTCACTCTTACAAGCAAAAAAGAGAATAGCAAAAGAAAGCAAAAAATATTTCATACGATTTTAAGGTCGGAATTGGGACAAAAATTTTTCCATGAAAATTACTAAATTTTTGCAAAAGTACAAAAAAAATTTGAGCAGGGCTAATATTTGCTTTAGCTTTCGGAAACTTGCGTTTTTTTGAAACAAAAATTTAAAAAAAATAAAAAAACTGCGATAGCTTTGCGGATACAATAAAATTATCGTAAAATTGCGCTTTGACTTTTTGTCGAATTTTAAAGGAAATTCCGTATTTATCTTTTTTCTTCTAAAAATACATCTATGTTAAGAATTTTCATCATTTCGTTGAGCCTTTTATGCCTCTGCGTGAAAAGTGCTTCTGCCCAAAAAAACTACTTTGAATACCACAAAATTATTCAAAAGGCGGAAAATTATTTGATTGACTCGGCTTTCAATAAAGCAGTCAAAACATATAAAAAAGCCTACCAAAAATTCGACAAAACCTTTGTCAGAGACGACATTAATGCCATGGTTTGCGCCCTGATTGAGAATGATTATGAGAGCGCATTGTTTTTTGACAAAAGGCGAATTTTGAAAAATACACCTTTGCCTCCGCTTATGGAAGAGGCTTGGAAAAAATACCAAGAAAGTGATATTTATTTGCGTGCAGGCAAAGAAATGGACAGTTTGAAACAGTACGGCGAAAAATTGCGACAAAACTCTCGTTTGACTTTTTTATATGACAGTTTGGCAGAAAAAGACCAAGCCGTAAGAAAAAATCCAAATTACATCAACGGAAAAGATACGACGATTCTTATCACAGACAGCTTAAACCTTATTGAAACCGCCAAACTTTTGTCTGAAAAAGGCTATCCTACCGATATTGAGCGCGGAAAGCAGCAGTCTTCTGATATTATTTTAAGACATAACACAATGTACTCCCAAGGAACGCTCTTGCCTTTGGTCTTAGAAGAAGTAAAAAAAGGGAATTATGGTATTTATGAATATACCTTTCATTACGATACTTGGTACATGCACTGGCAATCGCCGAAATCTGATGACCGTGAGGTAAAATTTACACATTTTTTAACAGGAACGTTTTACGGCGGTGTTTGGGCGATTGTGAACGACAAATTGTATCAACAAAAGCACAGCCGAGAAGACACGAAGCGGATAAATGCCAACAGAAAAGCCTTAGGCTTAGAAACTTTGGAGCAGGCATATCGGACGCAATATTTTTCTACCCGCGACAAGAGATTTTTATTCAAAAATGTGATTTCAGTCTACGGGCACGGCAATATTGAGGGAACTCGTGTAGAATTATTTTTCAGAAACATTTTACCGAAACATTTTGAATTAGTGCCTTTGTACAAAGTCGGGAGAAAATTTATTGAAGACAAGAATTTAACTGAATAATTTTTTTGCAAAAAATAAAAAAAGATTGGTAAATTGCCTTCAAAAATTTTGAAAAAAAAATGAACGACGAAATCAGTGAGGAAATCACTCCCGAAGGCAAATATTTTGACAAAAAAGGAACGGAAGTCCCCGTTTTACTGACTTCCGTTTTTATGGTTGCCGTTTGCGGCATCTTGTACGAGTTGCTCATCAGCACCGTAACAACTTATTTTTTAGGCAGCAGCATTTTGCATTTTTCGCTGACCATCGGTTTATTCATGTCCGCAATGGGTTTAGGCTCGTACCTGAGCAAATTTATCAAAAAAAACTTGCTTCATTATTTCGTCGCGATAGAAATTCTTTTGGGACTTATCGGAGGTTTTTCGGCAATTATACTGCATTACGGGCACACTTTGGACGAAAATTATTACATTTTTTTTGTTTTGCTCACGATTTTTCTCGGCAGTTTGGTCGGATTGGAAATTCCGTTGGTAACGCGGATTTTAAAGCAATATGACAATTTGCGCGAAACAATCGCCAATGTTTTGGCGTTTGATTATCTCGGTTCTTTGGCGGCTTCGGTTTTATTTCCCTTAATTCTCCTGCCTTATTTAGGAATTATTCGCACGGCTGCGCTCATCGGATTTATCAATTTGGCGACGGCATTTTTAAATGCGGAGATTTTTAAAAATTACCTGCCGAACGCAAAAGGGCAAAAAGCGGCTTCGCTCATCAGTGTTTTCTTTTTGGCGGCGGTTTTTATTTATTCCTTTCAAATTTCGACTTTTTTTGAACAAATGATTTATGAAGATGAAATTATTTTTTCAGAACAGTCGCCCTATCAGCGCATTATTGTAACAAAACACAACAAAAACACAAGGCTTTTTATTAACGGAAATTTGCAATTTTCGACCGTTGACGAATACCGATATCACGAACCCTTAGTGCATTTGCCCGCTTCTCTTGCGCCGAAGTTAGAAAATGTGTTAATTTTGGGCGGCGGCGACGGTTTGGCGGTTAAAGAATTGTTAAAATATTCAGACATCAAAAACATTGATTTGGTAGACTTGGACAAGGTTATTACCGATTTGGCAACCGAAAACACGGTTTTTTTGGACATCAACCAAGCCTCTTTGCGCGACAAAAAGGTGAAAATTTACAATGAAGATGCCTACAAATTCGTCGAAAAATCGAATAATATTTATCAATTAGTCATTGTAGATTTGCCCGACCCGCACGACAGTTCGCTCGGAAAATTGTATTCAAAAGAATTTTATGGCTTGATTCATAAGATTTTAAGCGCGGACGGTGTTATGATAACGCAATCTACTTCGCCTTTTTTTGCGGTCAAACCCTTTTGGTGCATCAATGCGACCCTTTCGGAAGTTTTTCCTTATGTTTTGCCGGTCAATTCTTATGTGCCTTCTTTCGGTCCGTGGGGTTTTAACATCGGTATCAAAACGCCTGTTTTCGACAGTTTGGGAACGCTGCCTGCGCCGGAAAAAGTGGCGGAAAGATTTGAAAAACATTTAAAAAAGTACCCGAATTTATCTTTACGTTATCTCGAAAAAGGTATTTTGCCCAAGTTGTTATTTTTTGAAGAAGATTACCGTTGCGAAAAACCGGAAATTAATCGCTTGGAAAATCAAAAAGTTGTTCAATTTTACGAAGAAAGTTGGAATATTTGGGAGTAATTTAGACTTAAATTACACTCTAAGGGCTTTATGACGCTTAGAGTGTAGTTTCATTTGTGTCGCTATTTTTCCCAAATCCAAGATTTTTTGTATTTACCTTTGAGGGTTTTTATCGCACCTTCGGCTTCATCATTGGATTTAAAAGCAGCCAAAATCACCCGAAAACGACCGTCGCCTTCTTTGACATAAGCGTCGGGAAAACTTGCGGAAAGGGAAGAAAGGGCATTTTGAGCGTTTTCGGTGCTTTCATAAGAGCCGTAGACAACCAAAAATTCTTTTTCTGATTTTTCAACAACAGGCTCTTCGGCAGGCGGCGGAGTTTCTTCTTTTGCCGTTGCGACGGCATCGGGTTTCATTTCAAAATTGTCGGGACAGGCAACGGGCGCGCCGCTTTTGTCTGTTGTTTCGCCGAGCCAAACAACGGCAACATTTTTGTAAACAGCTATACCGACAGCCTCCCAATTTTTATCTTGCCAACCGGTTTTATTGATGAGCATGAAGCCGTAAACAGAATTATTTTTCCAATCTTTCATGGCAAAATCCGCCGTCATATCGCCGCCTTCGTTCAGTGCAATGACCTCAAAAGCCTTATTTTTGTAGCTTGTCAACTCGGCGGGTTTGTCCGTCATGCAGTTCAAACCTTTGCTGTCGTTCGCGTAATCGCAAGCTTTCCATTTGCCTTTATTTGTCCAACTGTGAATGCTTGCGGTAGATTTTGCGGGGCGATTATTGACAATATCTTTCGCGTGCATTTTGGCTAATTGCGTCAATGCGCGCGAAACAGGGATAGTGTGCAAGTTTTTTTCGCTCCGATAATCATCAATGAGCTTGTATAATTTTTTTTCTTCGGAATTGATGCAATATTCGTCTGTTTGCGCAAAAAGATGGAATTGCATGATAAAAAAGGCAAAAAGTAGGCTTAACTTTTTCATGTTCGGAAAATTAGGGTTAAAAATGATGACGGCAAAAATAAAAAATGCTCACGAACATTGCCCGTGAAAATTTGAAAAAAGACTGCAAAATTCGTTCCTATTCCGCATTTCTTTTTGACAAATAAATTCAAACTACCGTTTATGCCGGCGCGCAAAGCATTGAGTCGCCGACGTACAAAACTAAAAAAAGCAAGCCGAAACTTGCCGTTCATGGACATTCGTTGGTATAGACGAAAAAACGACAGCTTTTTTGCCGCAGAAGTTGGAGAAAAGGCAAAAAATGTCGGTAAAAAATTCATTTTTAAAGTATTTTTGCAAAAACCTGCGTCGCATACACTTTTTCAAAATTTCTATCATTTTCCCGCTTTTCTACCGATAAACCACAACCGAGGTGAGTGAGATTGCGATTGAGTATGTTTTCGCGATGCCCGCGCGAACGCATCCATTGTGCAAGAATCGCTTGCGCAAGCGACAAATAAGTATGAATTTTTACTTTTTCGCCGTTTGAATAGGTAAAATTGGGCTTTTCGCCTTCATAAGTACCGAAATAACCGCGCTCATAATCATAATCAAAAATATAATTTTGCGCAATATTTTCTGCAGCTTCACCGAAGCGCGTTACGCCCGCAGTCCTCATTCTTTCTGCAAATTGTTGCTTATTTTTAACCGGACTTGTATGTGAAAAAAAGCTATAATTTACCATATCAAAAGAATGACCGCTTGCGGCATTTTCAAGATTTTCGTTGTGTATAAAAGGCGCGAGGTTATTTTTCTCACGATAATGATTTGAAACGTAAAAAACCGCAGCATTTAACAATGCATAATCAATATTTTTGATGTCAATAGTCTCATTGACGGGCTTAAAACTGTAGAAACTTTGCCAATTGTATTTTTCGTACATCTCCTTACTCCAAGACGACTTTTTGTGTTTTTTTAGCTCACCGTGCGCATCAGCCCCCGTCGAATTATAGAGTAAAGAAATTATTATTAGAAATTAAAAAAGATGCGGTAAATTTTGCATAAGTTTTAAGAATTAGTTTGTGTTGTCAAGTTGTAACGACTCAAATCGGTTGCTGTTGTGCAATTTCCCCCGAATAAGTTTTTTTTTTCGATAAACACGTAAAAATAATAGATTTTCATTTTTTTGCGCAAAATTTGCGAAAAAAAAGATGCAGACTAAAAAAATATTAATTATTCGATTTTCCGCCATCGGTGATATTGTTTGGACAAGTCCTGTTTTAAGAATGTTAAAAAAACAGCTCCCCGATACCGAAATTCATTTTGTAACGAAAAAAAATTACCTCTCGCTGCTCAATGCTAACCCCAATATTGACAAAATTCACCTCTTGGGCGATAAAATGAGTGATTTAATTCGCGATTTGAAAGCTGAAAATTTTGATTGTATTGTTGATTTGCACAATAATTTGCGCTCACGACACATTCGTTTTTTGTTAAGAAAAAAAACTTATGCTTATGATAAAGAAAATTTGTTAAAATGGCTGTTTGTGCATTTTAAAATTAACAAACTTTCCGGTCATGTGGCGGACAGGTACATCAAAGCGGTCGCGCCGCTCGGAATCCAAGACGACGGTTTGGGGTTAGAATTTTTTATCAAAAAAGAAAATGAAATCGCTCAAGAAGAGATGCCTGAAAATTTTCGTGCCGGATACGATGTTTTTGTCATTGGAGCGAGCGAATTTACCAAAAAACTTCCGCTCGAAAAAATGTTTGAGCTTTGTCAAATGATAAAAAAGCCCCTTGTTTTGGTCGGCGGAAAAGATGATTTTGAAACAGGGGAAAAAATTTTGGCAAAATTCGGCTCGGAAAAAATTTGGAACACCTCCGGCAAATTTAACCTTGCTCAATCCGCTTCAATCGTTAAAAATTCTGAAATTGTCTATGGACATGATACGGGTTTAACACAAATTGCAGCGGCATTTCAGAAAAAAATTTACATGATTTTTGGCTCTACGCATGAATCTTGCGGTTTTTTCCCTTTTCGTTGCCCCCATGTCATTGTCTCAAACGAGCAACTCAACTGCCGTCCATGCTCGCGCGCGGGGCGAAAATCATGTCCGAAAGGACATTTTAAATGTATGAATGAGATAAATTTGCGAGCCGAAGAGTAGTTCTTGCCTCAACAGAATTATCCGATTTGCAACCATAGTCTTTCAATGCGGGTCATATTAGCGAAACAACAACTTTTATGAAAAAAACAGTTTTAAATTTGTTCGTCGCGTTGCTTGTCTTTGTCGTTGCTGCATGTTTTGACAAAAAAGAACAATCCGAAACGCGCCCCGCAGAAAATAAGGGCTATACTTTTAAAGACAGCACTTTACATTATTCGATTGTCAAAGTTAAGCGCGAAGATTGCAACAGCACATATTGGCAAAATCTTTGGTTTCACCGAACTGAGTTGATTTGGTGCGGAAATGATATTTTCTACTATCGTCCGGTTGACCTCTCGGATTTCGCCCAAAAATATACTTATGTGCCGAAAGAAAACGATTGGTTGAAAATTCGGTACAAACGTTTGAATACAGATTCTGCGGCTTGTAATCTTTTGAAATATATTTACGAGGATATTTATCTTGTTGATTATCAGGTGATTGGCAACTATATTGATTCGCCCGGAACTGACCTTGTGAAAGGAAGAGCGGTAAAAACGGCTTGCAATTCGCTTTTCGGCAACAACATTGCTTTTGAGGTAGAAATTCCTGTCAATCGTGAAAATGAATTTTTTATCGAAAAACGCCTTTTTTATCCTGACTTTTTGCCTGCCGATTTTTCGGAAACGATTCAAGAGGGTGATGAATACAGCTTTAATTACACAATTTACAATTCGAAAACCGATTGCAATGACGGAAATAAGGCGTATCTCGGATATTTTTTTAATATGAAAAAAAACTGACCTGAATT
>JBPOJO010000286.1:0-6172 GCA_052033485.1 Bacteroidota bacterium
TGTCTTCAAAAACAGAATTGGATTGAATGAATGCGTAGCGATGTCCTTTTTTGGGCTGAAAATACTTAAAATTCATTTTTTTATTTGTGCTGTCGTACTTGATGCGCCCTATCAGACGCGAAGTCGCCGCCCAAATAACATTTTTCTTGTCGCGGTACATATCGCCTACCGTCAAACGCATGGAAAGTGTATCATAAACGCGCTCAAAATCTTTTCCGTTATTGTTTATCCGATTAATACCGGCGGCAGTAGTACCTACCGCAATGCCGTCTTTGTCGCCGAAATCAAAAAAACCGGTGTAGCTGTCTAAACGCCTGATATCGAGTCTTTCGGGCAAATATCTTTCAAATTGCGCTTTTCCTTTCGGCAATTTAAAAATTCCGTCCTCGGTTCCTGCCCAAATAGTCCCGTTTTTGTCTTTCATTACACCCCAAATGATATTTGCCTTTGCAGAAGCGGCAAAGGGGTTAATTGCATACGTTTTAAATCGTTCCTGCTGATTGTCATACTTCAAAACGCCTTCCGTTTCCGTTCCGAACCAAAAAACGCCGGATTTGTCAATCATTCCTGAGTACAAGTTGCCCGAGGCGATACCGTTTTGCAATTCGGGGTTGTACACCTCTGTTTTTTTGTCGGCAAAATTATATTTGATAATGCCGGAGGAGCGCGTAACAAACCAAAGAAAGCCTTTAGAATCTTCTAAAATTTTTGAAACAGGTGAATTAAATTTTAATTCGGTAGTGAATGCTTTTTTGGTCGTTTCATCATAGCGAAAAACTTGTCCTTCGCCGTTTGAGAGCCAAATTACGTTGAAATTATCTTTGTGAATTTTGGAGAAAATTCTGTTTTTTATGCTTTCATCAAAAACAATCGAATCAAATCGGTTACTTTTTACATCAAAAATACTCACACCGTTGTCTACGGCAATCCATAGTTTTCCCGTGCCGTCGTTCAAAAGGTCGCGAATGAAATTAGATTTGAGCGAATTAGGATTATCCTTTTCGTGAAGTAAAGTTTTAAATTTGCCTGTTTTTTTATCAAAATAACACAAACCCTTATCCGTGCCGACCCAAATATTGCCCTTTTCATCATCGGTCATGGACAAAATATTGCCGCTCGGCAAAGCATCGGGATTTTGATTATCGGGGTGATAATTTTTAAAAGATTGCGTTTTAGGGTCAAAGACAGATATTCCCGAGCCGTTTGTGCCAATCCAAATGTAGTTTTCTTTGTCCAAAAACAGCAAATTGACATGGTTATCTATAATAGAGGCGGTGTCTTTGCGCGAATGTCTGAAAATTTTGAAGCTATAACCGTCGTAACGGTTTAATCCGTCTTGCGTGCCAATCCAAATGAACCCAAAATTATCTTGCAAAAAAGCATTCGCCGAAGACTGCGATAAACCTTGTTGCAAACCCAAAATTTCGTACTTCAAACCCTGCTGAGCTTCTGCATAAAGGCAAAAAAGGCTCAAAACAAGTGTTGTGAACAATGTATTAACGACAGAGAATATTTTTGTACCCGACAGTTTCACTTTTTTCTATTAAATATTGAAACAAACAGAGAGTTAATGTTTTGGGTTATTTGTTGCAAATTAAAAAACAATTTTTGAAATAAAAAACAAAATCGAAATAAAGTTTTTAAAAAAGATTTTTTTTGCGAATATTTGCGTTGATACAAATTTAAGAATTAATTTCGTGCCAAATTGTATGTTCATCAAAAATAATTTGTAATGAGAAAATTTTTTGTTTTAACCCTCTTATGTTCTGTTTTAAACGCTTTCGGCGTAAAGGCAGATGAAGGAATGTGGTTGCTCTCCATGCTCAATAATTTGAATCACGACGAAATGCGCAAAAAAGGCTTGCAATTAAGCCCTGAGCAAATATATGCGATTAATCAATCGTCGTTGAAAGATGCCATTGCCGGTTTGAATTTTCAAAATCCGCAAAGAAATTTTTGTACATCGGAAGTGATTTCAGCGGAAGGTCTTTTGCTGACGAACCATCACTGCGCTTACGGCATGATTCAAAGCCACAGTTCGACGGAAAATGACTACCTCACCAACGGATTTTGGGCGATGTCGAAAGACAAGGAATTAGCTAATCCGGGTGTTGCGGCATCATTTCTCGTTCGTATGGAAAATGTTACCAACAAAATTTACCCGCAAATAGCCAATCTCACGGGCGAAGAACGCATGACGAAAATGGCTGCCGCGATGCGTGAAGTTGCCGCTGCCGAAAAAGGCGGTTCGCACTACGATTTTTTTGTAAAAGATTTTCTCGACGGCAACGAGTTTTACCTCTTTGTGATGGAAACTTTCCCCGACGTGCGTTTGGTCGGTTGCCCGCCCGAGTCTGTCGGTAAATTTGGCGGCGACACTGACAATTGGATGTGGCCGCGTCATACGGGCGACTTTTCGCTCTTGCGCGTCTATGCAGGCAAAGACGGAAAACCCTCCGCCGATGCAAGTAACAACGTTCCGCACCGTCCGAAACACGTTTTGCCCGTCTCTATTCGCGGCGTAAAAGAAGGTGATTACACGATGGTTATGGGTTTCCCCGGAAGAACGCAACGTTACAAAACGTCCGAAGGTTTGAAAATTGATTACGAACTCAAAAATCCTTCTTTTGTTAAAATTCGCGGTGAAAAATTGGGAATTTGGAGAAAAGATATGGACAAAGATGAAAAAGTTCGCATCAAATATGCATCAAAATACGCTTCTACAAGCAATTATTATAAATATTTCATCGGTCAAAACAGAGGTTTGAAAAGACTCGGAACGATTGACCTGAAAGCAAAAGAAGAAGTGGATTTTCAGGCGTGGGCTGACAAATCAGGCAATGAAAAATATAAAAATGCACTTTCGCAAATCAATGTTGCTTACAAAAACTTGGCGCAATACGAACAAGCCCTTACTTTCATTCAGGAAGCCGGCTACGGAGTCGAAATTATAGGTTTGGCGGCTGCTTACGAAACTTTAAAAACGGCTTTGGAAAGCAAAGATGCGGAAAAAATCACTGCCACAAGTAAGGCACTCAAAGAGGCTTCAAAAAGACATTTTAAAGATTACAATGAGGCAACTGACCAAAAAATTCTTGCCGCATTGTACAAAATGTTCGATGCCGACATTAAAGATGCAGCTTTGAAGCCGTCAGTTTTTGCGGAAATTAATTCAAAATTCAAAGGCAATTTTGAGGCTTATTCGGCAAATGTTTTTTCAAAAAGTGTTTTCAGAAATGAAAAAGCATTAAACGCATTTTTGGACAAACCGGATTTGAAAGTGTTGACGGCAGACCCCGCTTTTATTGCGGCGCAATCCGTTGCGGCTTTGGCAAAATCTATTGCCGAAAAAGTTACGCCCTCCCGTTTATCGGTTTCTGACGGCATGAACTATTTTGTCGCAGGCTTGCGCGAAATGCAACAAAGCCGCCGTTTTTATCCCGATGCCAACTCTACAATGCGTTTGACTTACGGAACGGTTCGCGCATATACGCCCAAAGACGGGGTTGAGTACAAACATTACACCTCTATTGACGGTATTTTTGAAAAAGAAGACCCGAAAGACCGTGAATTTATTGTGCCTTCAAAATTATCCGAATTGTATGCGAAAAAAGATTTCGGACAATACGGCGAAAACGGTACTTTGAGAACTTGTTTTATCACCGACAATGACATCACGGGCGGAAATTCGGGCAGTCCTGTCATCAACGGACGCGGCGAACTTATCGGTTTGGCGTTCGACGGAAATTGGGAATCCATGACCGGCGACCTCGTTTTTGACCCTGCTTTGAAACGTTGTATCAATGTTGATATTCGCTACGTTTTGTTTATCATTGACAAATATGCCGGCGCGTCAAACTTGATTAATGAATTGAAAATTGTGAAATAATTCAAAAAACACCAAAAACTAACAGTTCGTAAAGGGCTGTTAGTTTTTGTATGAATCCCTTACGAGCATTTGTTCAAAATATTTTCCGCTAATTTTTTAAAATCTTTGTAAACATCTTTTACGGCATTAAAATGTGCCCCGATAACACCGTCGGCGGGTTTCAGCAAAAACATCGGCTTGCGAACTTCCTGCGCCATTCCCATTAAACTTTTGTAATGCCTTATCAGCGCGAAGTTGTATTCCTCATCAATTTCAGCCGTATTTTCGGATATTTCCTCGCGAAGCACAAATTTTCTGAAAACAAAAGAGATTCTTTCCGCCCACTTTTTACTCGCCAAAACGGATTTTCCAAACGCAACCTGTTGCACAACAATATATCCGACCGCCTGCGCTTTTCCCTTAGGCAAATTTAATGGGGGGGCGGGATTGTGTTGAAGCCTCTCGTGCCATTCTTCTTTCCAATGAGCAAGGGTGTTACCGAAATTTTTTAATCCTTGCAAAGAAATTAAGTCTGCCGTCGTCGGGACGACAAAATAATCTGCCGAAATGAAAATTGCGCGATTTATTGCTCCCAAATTAGGGGCTGTGTCAATCAGAATGACATCAAAATTATGTTTGGAATGGGCATTTTGAATAATTCGGTAAAATGATGACGTTATTCGAAAAGCAAATTCATCTTTATTTAAACATTTGTTCCAATTTTCACTTAATTTATCATCAAACGCGGAGAGTTCCAAGTCGCCCGGTAACAAAAACAAATTCTCATTGATAGTTTCTATCGCTGCGTCTGAAATATCACCTAAACCTTTGGTCAGCGATTGAATACTTTTGAGAATCGTCGGTCTTTCTTCATCATTTTCGTAGATTTTTAACAAACTTTCTTCGTCTAAAAACATCGAAGTAAGATTTGCTTGCGGGTCTAAATCTACCGTTAAAGTTTTATATCCCAAGCCGCTAAGCATACAGGCGAGATGATATACAAGCGTAGTTTTGCCGACTCCGCCCTTATTATTGAAAAAAAGGATTGTTTTCATGCTTTAAAAATTGTTAAGTATTCGAACAAAATTAGTTGTGATTTGCCCGCCGTCGCTTGTGTCTTTACAAGCGACTTTTTCATTTGCACTGCAAGTCGTTTGCGGAGACAAAAACAACGGCGGTCAGTAATAAGTTCTTGCACAAAATTTAATCGTAAAAAAATTGCATCTGAAGTTGTTTGTATTTTCTCGAAAAATCTAAATCATTGTTTAACAGTCATTTGCGAGAACACAAAAGACTGCGGTTAAAAGCATTTTGCTAAATTGTCTGCCTAAGTCAATTACCGCAAAACGGCAATTTTAGTTACAAAACTCTCTTCTCCTTTGCCGTCGGTGCAAAAAACAAAATAAATTCCGGGCAAAACTTTTTCGCCCCGATAATTTAAACCGTCCCAAGTAGCCGTGCCGCCCAAAGCTGCCGTTTCAAACGCCAAAATGCCGGAGGTGTCCGTAATTTTAACATTTGTTGCGTTTTTCAGCCCCGTAATCGTAATTTTTCCTGCAAAATCATTTTTTACCGGATTCGGAAAAGCATAAGCCTCCGAAAAATCCGACGAGGGCAAATTTGCCTCCGTGCGATGTGAAATAAGCCCTTTTTTGGTCGCGACAAAAACCTCTCCCGACTTTTGATTGACGGCGATTCCCTTAATCTCATTGTCGAGCAGCGGGCTGTTTTTGGAAGTAAAATTTTCAAAAAAACGACTGCCGTCCTCACCGAAAACCCAAATGCCGTTATTCGTGCCAATCCACGCGCGATTTCCCCCGTCAAAAGCAACAGCGGTGATATTTTCACTGCTGAGGGTCGGGCGATTTTTGTAGTATGGGCGTTGCGCTTCAAAAGATTGTTCCAAAATCTTATCGGAAAAATACAGAATATTCAGCCCTTTATCTGTCGCGAGCCAAACATTTCCGTTCAAATCTAAGGCTAAATCATTGATTTTCGCACTGACCAAACGTCCCGCAAGGGCATCTTCGTTCATCAAACGACTTTCACCTTTTTCATTAAAAACCAATAAACCGCCGCCTAAAATATCCGAAAGCGGCACCAAAACATTGCCGTAGGTATCGCAAAGCAAGTTTTTGGGAAATTGCGCCGAAATATACGGAAAAGAATATCCCGTCCATTTCCCGTCCGAACTTTTTTTCCAAAAACCTTTTTCACCCGAATTATACGCATAACAAGCTATCCATAAATTCCCCTTTTCATCACAGTCCAAACCCACAATTTGGTTGTTCGGCAGGGGAGAAT
>JBPOJO010000375.1:0-2318 GCA_052033485.1 Bacteroidota bacterium
TTGCTGCAATTCGCCTTTTCCTTACACGATTTGGGTTACGTCGGATTGCTTTTTACAACCCCGAAAAACGTTTTTGGACAAGCACGGGCGAAATTGAAATCAAGGAAAATTGACAAGGACGAAAAAAATGTGTTTTAAATCTGCCGAAAAATGCTATTTTTGCGGCGATTTGAACATTTTGAAATAAATGTTTTCACCTTAAAAAATAAATTCCATGATGAACATTGCGGACATTCGACGCGAATATGCTCGACATGCGCTCGACGAAGCCATCGTTTTACCCGAGCCGATTGAACAATTCAAATTATGGCTCAATGAAGCCGTCAAATCCGAAATTTTAGAGCCTACCGTCATGCACGTTGCAACTGTCGGCGCGGACGGAATGCCCTCTTGTCGGGTAGTTTTGCTAAAAGGCGTAGATTCGGGCTTTGTTTTTTACACCAATTACAACAGTCGAAAAGGCAAAGAAATTTTGGCAAACAGTAAAATTGCTTTAACATTTTTTTGGGCTGAATTGGAACGACAAGTTTGCATCACCGGCAATGCCGAAAAAGTGAGCGGCGAAGAATCCGATGACTATTTTCGCTCGCGTCCCGTCGGCAGTCAAATCGGCGCGCACGCCTCTCCGCAGAGCCAAAAAATCGAAAGCCGCTCTTTTCTTGAAAATAAATTAGCCGAATACGAACGCGCTTTTGAAGGCACTTTGCCCGTGCGTCCCGAGCATTGGGGCGGTTTTCGCGTCGTACCGCAAACGGTAGAATTTTGGCAAGGTCGTCCAAATCGTTTACACGACCGCGTTTTTTATGAAAAAATTTCGGCAAATGAATGGCAAATCAGCCGCCTTGCACCTTGATTTTCAATACTTTATGTTTTTTGTTTAAACTCAAACCCTGAGCATAAGTATTTGACCAAAACGATTTGTGTTTATCCGGCAGGTTCACCCCGCAGTCGCTTGTGTCCTCACAAGCGACTTTTTCCCGGCGGTTACATGAGGTCGTTTGTGGAGACACAAACGGAATTCGGCGGGTGCTTTAAAATTATACAAGTCAATTATTTACTTCACGAGGTATGTATAAAATCAATTTTGCATTTCTGTCAAGTTGATTTACAACGCTTGTAACACTACCCGAAAGAATGGTTATTTCTTTATTAATTAGCCTCAATTCGTCTATTTTTAATTTCACAAATTCGGCTCTCAGATTAGGCAAATCTACATTGGTATATTGGCTTCCTACATTTTTTTTTACGTCTTTATATCGGTAGGGATTTCCGCTGTCTGCAATTTCTAAGCATTTAATCCCATTTGGGAAAAGGTAACGAGAGTCTGTTTCGGCAACGAAAGTATCATGACCTGCAATATCAGCACTACCCAAAATAAAAAGTTCGTAATTTGTGTTACGTATATATTGATTCTCAAGTATGTCTTGAACAAATGTATTAACCGCATCGCGAAAATTAACATCAAAGTGGTCAATGACATATTTACCTGCTTGAAAATATATTATCTCTTTTGTCTTGGCTTTTCGCAAATCAATCACATAGTAATTTCCTACTTTTCCTTCAATAAGTTGTACTTCCTGTATCCGATTTATTTTGTACAATTCAGTTTCAAGTTTGAGCATCTTGGTTTGCAAAGAAGCCAAGTCAGGTAGTTCATCAAAACGACCTACCGGTTTTTCCGCGAGAACATTACTTTCAGTTGTTTCAAAAAAAGACGGAAACTCAAAATTAAAAACTTTGAAAGGTGTGAAGTATGAAACCAAACAAGTTAACAAAAGTCCTCCGATAGCCCATGCAACTGCTCCGAATGTATAATTCGCTCGTTGCTCTTCAGTCATTAAGAATAAAAGCAATGCCGGAATCAAGAACAAAACAAAGATTAAAAATAAAATCGCAAACATTGTTTTTACTGTTTACGTAATTCGCTAAAACCAATCGTTTTTTTGAAAACTTCCTTTGTTCCTTCTTTGAAATAGAAGCAAACAGCAAGGTCGTCCTTGCTTATTTTTTGAAGGCAATCTTCGTTTTTTGAGAGCGTAAAATCAAGGGTGTTTTTTCCTTTGCTAACCTTGTGGTTAGAATATTCTGCACCTGAGCAGCTACTGTCATGATTAGACTTACTGCAAAAAAAAGCACTGACAGAAATCTCTTTATTACCTTGATAGCCAAATTCGCAAAGAATTTGCGTTAATGTATTGCTGTCATTTTTTAAAATGATATTGTCTGTTTGCAAATCCAATACATTTTGGATATTTTCAGTCAAATTAGGCTCTTTTTTGCCATCATAAATCCTAAAAAAAATTTCTGAAAGCACCATT
>JBPOJO010000563.1:0-27256 GCA_052033485.1 Bacteroidota bacterium
CAACCTGCCTCAGAAGCTCAACCGAAAGGTTGTGAAGTTACGGACTACGCCGCTAAGTTCCTGAAAATCAGGTATCGACATGCAGGAAGAAGTCCGAAAACAGGTTTTGATTGCGCGGGTTTCGTCAACTTTGTCTATAAAAATTTTGACGTAAATTTGCCGACTTCATCAAGTGCGCAAGCGGTCTACGGCAAAAAAATAGCCCTCAAAGACGCTCAGCCCGGCGACATTATCCTTTTTAAAGGTTCAAATGCCAAAAGCCGCAGCGTCGGACATGTAGGAATTGTTGTTTCCGAAAAGAATCAGCCTTTGCGATTTATTCACTCTGCCACTTCTCGTTTGCGCGGAATTTCTTACGATTATCTCTCCGAGCCTTATTATAGAGCTCGTTTTGTCAGTGTTCGCAGACTTGTTGAAGAAAAATAAGCATTTAAGCAGCGCGGAAATGCTCCGCGTTGCAATCTTTTATCCCTCCAAAATTAAAAACAGTGGAACAATACAGAAAAAAAGCCAATATTCGTTGGTCAGATTTAGACCCGAATTATCATTTGCGACATACGGCTTATTATGACCTCGCCGCACAATTTCGCACCGAATTTTTGTATACGCAAGGTTTAAGTGTTGAACTTTTTCTGCGGCATAAAATTAATCCGATTCTACTGCGTGAAGAGGGCGTTTTTCGCCGCGAAGTGCGTTACGGACAAGATATAGAGATGCTTTTCGAACTCAAATCATTGAGCGAAGACGGCTTAAAATATGAAATAATCGTAAGTTTTATTCGTCCCGAAGACAACATTTTATGTGCAAGCGTAACAATTTTGGGAGCATGGTTAGACCTTAATACAAGAAAATTAACACCGCCGCCCGCTGCAGTTGCAGAAATTATTGAAAAAATGCCGAAACATAAAGATTTTGAGCAAAAATTTTCGCAGGAAGGAAAATGAAAAAAGTCTATATTTTGACCGGCTTTCTCGGGGCGGGGAAAACAAGTTTTTTGAATTATGTTTTGAAAAATCGCCGTGAAACAAGATATGCCGTCATCGAAAATGAAATCGGTCAAATCGGCATAGATGCAGATTTAATTGTGTCGGAAAAATCAGAATTGATTTCGCTGAACGACGGTTGCATTTGTTGTTCGATGAGCAACGGATTATACGATGCTCTGAGCGCGCTTTTCGACAAACGCGAGGAGTTTGACGAAATTTTTATTGAATGTACCGGCATTGCAGACGTGAGTGCCGTTGCGGAACCGTTTTTGTCGCAGCCCGAGATTGCGCGTTTTTTTGAACTCCGTGCCGTTATTGCGCTTGTTGATTCTGACAATTTTGAGGAGCAGAAAAATGTCGCACCGGAAGTTTTGAAACAAATTGCTTGTGCAGATGTCATTATTTTGACTAAAACCGACCTTGTTTCTGCCGAAAGGCTTCAACAATTATATACACAAATTTCTCTTTTACAGCCTTTTGCGAATATTCTAAACGGAAATCAAGAATATTTTCCAATGACTGAAATTTTTTCGGAAGAACATACAAACCAATTGCGTCGCAATCCTTTAAAGAATACCGAAAATATAACACAATTTCGACACGGCGACATTTCGTCTGTCAGTTTTCATTTTGAAACCCTTTTTGATGCAAATTTTTTAATCAATCGTTTGCAGCAGTTTGTATTTTTTCAAGCAAAAGACCTTTATCGTTTTAAAGCTATCGTTGCGTGCAAAGGAGAGGAAAATTTCATAATTTTGCAATCTGTTATGAAAAAAATCCACATTACGCTTGGCTCTGAACGCAATAACAGCACCGAAAGTAATTTTGTTTTTATCGGCATCGGACAGGAGAAAAAAGCCCTTTTTAAAATGTTGAATGTATGTCTTGACCGCCCGCGCATCGAATTTTAAATCAAATACGGAAAACCATTTTACCCTGTTCGGTTTCAATCGAAACAAAAAAAGACAAAGACCAAAAAATTTCGGGACTTTGCCTTTTTTTTTAAGTTTTCGAACAAAATTAGTTGTGATTTACCCGCCGTGCTTGTGTCCTCACAAGCGACTTTTTCATTTGCACTGTAAGTCGTTTGTGGGGACACAAGTAACGGCGGGCAGATATATTTTCACAATTAAATTTGAAAAAATACTTACCTAAAAATCGGAATGTAAAATAAAAAACCTAAAAACGGCGTTTTACAGCCAAAAGGCTACGTTACATTTTTTCAAAAATTAACCTATTTTAGCAATTAAATCTGCCGTGCGGTGTGAATATCCTGCTTCGTTATCATACCAACCGACAACTTTTACCAAATTTCCGTTTGCATACGTGCAACCCGCGTCGAAAATGCAAGAATGAGGATTTCCGATGATGTCTATTGAAACAATTTCCTCTTCGGTATATTCCAAAATGCCTTTTAAATGCGTTTCGGCAGCTTTTTTCATGGCGGCATTAATGTCGGCGGCGGTTACATCTTTTTTCAACAAAACGGTGAAATCCGTCATTGAGCCGTACGGAATAGGCACGCGCATCGCAACACCGTCTAATTTGCCTTTGAGATGCGGCAAAACCAACCCTACCGCTTTTGCCGCGCCGGTTGAAGTCGGCACAATCGAATAAGCCGCTGCACGCGCACGACGGAGGTCTGAATGCGGTGAATCCTGCAACTTTTGGTCGGCTGTATAGGCGTGAACCGTTGTAATATAGCCTTTTTCGATACCGAAAGCGTCATCTAAAACTTTTGCCATCGGCGCGAGGCAGTTTGTGGTGCATGAAGCGTTCGAGAGAATTGTTTCGCTGCCGTTGAGAATATGCTCATTTACGCCGAGCACAACCGTCGGAATGTTGCCTTTCGCAGGAGCGGAAATCACAACTTTGCGCGCTCCCGCAGTGATGTGCGCGCCCGCACTTTCGTCCGTGAAACGCCCTGTTGATTCCAAAACTACATCAATGCCGAGTTCCTTCCAAGGCAATTTTGCGGGGTCTTTTTCGGCGTAGATGGTGATTTTTTTGCCATTCACGAGCAATGCTTTCTCCTCAAAACTGACTGTGCCGGGGAAACGTCCATGCACAGAATCGTATTTTAATAAGTGCGCCAAAGTTTTTGGGTCTGTCAAGTCATTTATCGCGCAAACTTCGACGTTCGGGTTTGACAACAAAGCCTTGAAAGTCAGACGACCAATGCGCCCGAAACCATTGACGGCAACTTTAATTTTATTTGACATTTCGGTTGAATGTTTCAGTTGATAAATTTTGGCGCAAAATTAAACAAAAAATCGAATTAGCGAATTTCCGTACTTTAAATTTTGTGTAAAAATCTAAAAGTATTTCACAAAATTTCATTAAGGTTCATTAACCTTAAAACAAGCCGCATTAACCTATTGCCGAGAAAACTGTTTTTACCTTTGCAAATAAAATCTTACCTACCATGAAATCTTTTTGGATTATTGCCTTTATTTTTATGCTTGCGAGCACCGCCGTTGCGCAAAAAATCACCGTGAAGGGCATCGTTGCGGACAGTGCGTCAAAACCGGTCGAATTTGCAACAGTCATGCTCATGAAAGCAAAAGACAGTTCGCTTGCGACTTTCGGCAGAACGATGGAAAACGGTTCTTTTGTCATCGGCAATGTGCCGGCGGATAATTATTTTTTCAAAATTTCTTTTATCGGCTACAAAACTTATTTCAAAGAAATTGCCAAAACACAAACGGGAACGATTGATTTGGGCAAAATAATTCTTGAAGAAGCCGCCGCAACGATGCAAGAAATTGTCATTAAAGGTGAACGCGCGCCCGTTTCTTTCAAAAAGGACACCATTGAATTTAACGCCGAAGCCTTTAAAACCATGCCGAATGCGAATGTGGAAGATTTATTGAAAAAAATGCCGGGCGTGGAAGTGGATAAGGACGGAAATATCACCGTCAACGGCGAAAAAGTGCAGAAAATTACCGTCAACGGCAAAGCTTTTTTCGGTACCGACCCCAAAATCGCTACACAAAATTTGGCTTCAAAAGCCATTGATAAAGTGCAAGTATATGATAAAAAATCGGATATGGCTGAATTTTCGGGCATTGACGACGGTGTTAAGGAAAAAACCATAAACTTGGAATTGAAAGAAGACTTCAAAAACAGCAGTTTCGGAGCGATAACGGGCGGAATCGGAACGGACGAAACGCGGGAGCGTTGGGATAACAAAATTTCTTACAATCGTTTCAGCACCAAACAACAATTTTCCGTACTCGGACAGGCAAATAACGTCAACAAACAAGGATTTTCCTTTCAAGACATTGCCAATTTTACCGGCAATTCGCAAAGAATGATGAGCGGCGGACGAGTTGATTTTGGCGCGGCGCAAAGTACGGGCGTTCAATTTTCAAATCGCGGTCAAAATTACGGTTTTATGAGCAATTTTGCCGGCGGAACGAACTTCAATCGCCAATTTTCGGGTAAAACGGACTTGCAATCGAGCTACTTTTTCAACCGTATGGACAGGGACATCAATCAAACGACACAAAGAATTAACTATTTGCCCGACGGTTCATTTAATTTAGACCAAAGCAACGACCAAAATACACTCAATAACAATCACCGCGTCAATGCCGTTTTGGAGCATAAAATAGACTCAGCGAACAATTTAAAAGTAACCGCAAACGGCGGTTTTACGCAAAACAATGTTTTTAATGCTTCAAACAGCGCAACTTTTACCTCTGACGGCGAAAAACAAAATGAATCGAATCGCAAAAGCGTAACGGATTCCGAAAATGTAAATTTCAGCGGAACGGCTCTTTTCAGACATCGTTTTGCCAAAAAAGGGCGTTTTATTTCCGTCAATGCAGGTGTTGCGTACAATGAGACCAAAAGCAGCGGAACGTTAAATTCTTCCAATATTTTTTACACGGACAGTGCGGCAAATTCCGTTTTAATGAACCAAATCAATTCACAAATCAGTTCAAATAAATCTTTTAACGGAACTGTATCGCATACGGAGCCGGTGGGGAAAAGAAAATATTTAGAATTGAACTACAATTTTTATTTTGCCGACAACAGTGTAAATCGCCAAGTTTACGATGTCAGCGACAGTGAAAACACCTTCAACAGTAAGTTAAGTAACCATTACACAACGGATTACATTTATCACCGCCCCGGAATCAATTACAAATGGAACGGCAAGAAAAAAAGTTTGACCGTCGGCATGAGTGTTCAAAATTCGACTTTGAGCGGTGATTTACCATTGTTTAATACCAAAATTAACCGCAGCTTTTTGAATGTTTTGCCCGTAGTTCGTTTTAATTATGACCCCGTTCAAACAAGAGGATTTATGCTCAGCTACGAAACTTCGGTGAATGAACCTTCCGTTTCACAGTTGCAGCCCGTTGTCGACAACAGCGACCCGCTGAACATCAGCGTCGGAAATCCGGACTTAAAACCTGAGTATAGGCATCAACTCAATGCCAATTTCCGCACTTTTGACCCGATAAAATTCTTTCACTTTTTTGTCAATGTCGGAAGCACTTACACAAGCAATAAAATTCTTTACGGGCAATTTGTGGACAGCCGTTATGTGCGCACTACGAAACCCGTGAATGTTGAAAATGACATCAGCAGCTCAATGAACGCAGATTTAAGTTTTCCAATAAAGGCGATTAACAGCAGAATGAGTTTCGGCACGGGCTATACCTATAATCGCGCCATTAACTTATTGAACAACGAAGAAACCTTTACATTTTCGCATTCCGCACGTGCAAATGCTCGCTATCAGTTGAACATCGGCGAAAATTTTGAATGGTCGGTAAGGGCAAATTTCAGTCGTCAAATGTCTGTATTCCAAGCAGAAAACGCACAAGACCAAATTTTTGACAATCTTACTTACACGACCGATATTGAATGGAAAATGCCTTTCGATTTTGTTTTGGAAAGCCGAATGAATTATTGGATTTACAGCAGTCAAACGACGGGATTCAGGCAAGAATTACCGCTTTGGAATGCTTCATTGGCAAAAACTATTTTCAAAGATAAATCGGGAGAAATCAAATTATCGGTCGTTAATTTGCTCAATACACAAGTCGGAGTGGAACAACAAACGTCGGCAAATTACCTTTCTAACAGCACAATTTCGACACTCGGTCGTTACACAATGCTGACTTTCACCTACAATTTGAACAAGGCATTGAATCCTGCGGCAGGTATGCGCGGCGGAAGGCACATGCGCATGATGTAGTTTTTGAATATATCTTGCCCAAAACAACGCAAAAGACTGTTTTACTTTGTTTGCGTTGTTTCGGCAAGTCAGCAAGCAGTCAAGATGGGATTAAAATTAACCCACGATGTCAGTCGTGGGTTCTTTTAATACTCAAATTTATAGCCGACTCCTTTAATAGTTTTAATATAGCCTTCGCCGATTTTTTCGCGAATCCTTCGTATATGCACATCTACCGTGCGCGCAAGAACATACACGTCTTGTCCCCAAATGTGTTTCAAAATATCCTCCCGACTGTAAACCTTGTTAGGATTTTGGGCAAGAAAATAAATTAATTCAAATTCTTTTTTTGGAAGAGAAATGCCGGTGCCGTTTTTAAACAAAATATAACTTGTTTTATCTATTTCGAGGTCGGCAATTTTGATGATGTCCGAACCGCCGGCAAGTGCTTTGGAAGTATCTCTTTTAAAAATGGAATTGATTCGGCTCATTAAGGCACGAGGTTTAATCGGTTTGGTGATGTAATCGTCCGCGCCGACATCAAAAGCAGCAATTTCGGAATATTCTTCGCCTCTTGCCGTTAAGAAAATAATATGCGTGTCCGCTAAATCCGTAATTTCTCTTATTCGTCTGCAAGCCTCAACACCGTCAAGTTTGGGCATCATGATGTCGAGCAAAATCAAATCAGGGCAAAATTCGCGGGCTGCTGAAACGCCCTTTTCGCCGTCCGATGCAGTTTTGACTTCATAACCTTCTTTTTCGAGGTTGTATTTGAGCAATTCGACAATATCCGGCTCATCATCAACGATTAAAACTCTGTGATTTGTGCGTTCCATTTTTTCGTATTTAGATGCACAAATTTACAAAAAGATTACAACATCAAAAAGCTAATTTGCCGAATGTGAAAAAATTATGAATGAAATTTTTTTTCACGGACAATTATTCAAAAAAGCAGACTTTTATTTTGTCGTGTGTAAAGTGTTTTTTTCAAAAATATAAATCGAATATATTATTTTTTAACCGCTTATGTTTTGAAATCCTTACAAATTTAAGAATTTTATCACTCTGCTTTTTGCTTTGATTTTACATAAAATTCATACAAGCCTTTTTTTTTAATGATTATTTTTCAAAAAAAAAATGTAGCGGACTTTTTAGATGTAGTTTGTAAGGGCAAAATCAAAGGCGAATATGCGGCATTCAGCTTGCGACGTACCGCGGGCTTTAGCTTGCGTTGTACCGCGAGCTTTAGCTTGCGACTTTTCTTGATAAGCCACAAACGACAGAAAAAAAATGTTTTTGACAAAAAAAGCGGATTTTAAAAACAAAATATTAGCTTTGCGCATAACAATTTTCTGACAAAAAGCACCAAAAAAATTTTGTTGCCGTCAAACCATCAAAAGCGAAAATTATGTATAACCAACCCATGCTCACGGCAGGCGCATTAGCCGGAAAAACAGCCATCGTAACGGGCGGAGGCACAGGCTTAGGCTATGCCATGTCAAAATATTTCTTGGAATTAGGTGCCAACGTCGTCATCACAAGCCGTAAAATGGACGTTTTGAAGGCTTCGGCAGAGGAATTAGAAAAAATTACGGGCGGAAAAGTTTTGCCGCTCGCAACCGATGTACGCAATTATGACGAAGTTGCGGCTGCTGTTGCGGCGACTTATGCGCATTTCGGCAGCGCGGATATATTGGTCAATAATGCCGCCGGAAACTTTATTTCTCCTACGGAACGCCTTTCCGGACGTGCATTTGAAACGATTATCGGTATCGTTTTGACCGGCACTTTCAATTTTACCCACGCCTTAGGCAAAGAATGGATTGCGCGAAAACAACGCGGCACGGTGCTCAACATCGTAACCACTTACGCATGGACAGGCTCCGGCTATGTCGTTCCTTCTGCCTGCGCAAAAGCGGGTGTATTGGCGATGACGCGCTCACTCGCCGTAGAATGGGCTAAATACGGTATTCGCCTCAACGCAGTCGCTCCCGGTCCGTTCCCGACCAAAGGGGCTTGGGACAGGTTAGTGCCGCCCGGACTTGCCGATAAAATGGACTTAACGCAGCGTGTTCCCCTCAAAAGAAACGGTGAACACCAAGAATTGGCGAATTTAGCCGCCTTTTTGGTCTCGGATTTTTCGTCTTACATCAACGGCGAAGTTATCACGATTGACGGCGGTGAATGGTTGGCAGGCGCAGGGCAATTCAATATGTTAGAAATGGTGCCGCAAGAAATGTGGGACCAAATCGAAACCATGATTCGCTCGGCAAATAAAAAATAAATACTCCAAACCTATAAGGTTTTCGCGACCTTATAGGTTGGAAATCATGCATTTTTTTAAATAATTTTTTATTTTTAGACAAAAAATAAGAAAAGCACACTAATTTTGCGCGACGTTGATTAAGATAAAAAACTTATTGAACGAGATTTCGATAATCATGACAACAACTATTGACACAGATATTTTAGTAGCATGGGGCGCGCAGTCAAAAAAATATGCGAAGGGAGAAGTCATTTTCAATGAAGGTGATGACCCGCGTTTCTACTATCAAATATTAAAGGGGCAGGTCAAAATTTACAATTTAAGTCAAGACGGGAGAGAATTTACGCACGGGATTTTTTGCAACGGGGAAAGCTTCGGCGAACCGCCTCTTTTTATTGACGAAAAATACCCGACTACTGCCGTCAGCACGGCAGAATCGGTCATTTTTCGGCTTCCGAAAGAGCGTTTTTTGCAAATCCTCGACGAGGAGCGCGACATCGAAAAGATGTTTTTAAAATTAATGGCAACACGAATTTACAACAAAACTACCGCCGCAAGTTTTATCGTCAACCACACGCCGAAAGAGCGCATTATGTCTTTTTTGAAAGAATTTAAAAGGCATAATATCAATAATTCCGCGCGAGTCGTCATTCCTTATACACGACAAGATATTGCAAATTTAACGGGGCTTCGGGTCGAAACGGTCATCAGAACTGTCATTGATTTGAAAAAGAAAGGTGTTGTTGATATTGTGAACCGTAAAATTTATTTTTAAATTACATGAAAACTTTTGAAGTAAGAAAATGGCTTTTGATTTCATTGCTGAATTTTCTGATTGTGGCATTGTACGGCGTGGTGATGCGCTACAAAATCGGCTTTGAATTTCCTTTTTTGGAACAAAAAAACTTACAACATGCACATTCGCATTTTGCTTTTATTGCGTGGGTTTCGCAAATGTTAATGGTTTATATGACAGAAATTTTGCGCCCCGCAGTTGATGCAAAACGATTGCAAACATATCATCAAGTTTTGCTCTTTAACCTTTTTTGTTCGTTCGGAATGTTGGTGAGCTTCACCGTGCAGGGCTACGCATTTTTTTCGATTAGTTTTTCGACACTTTCAATCGGTATAGCCTTTTATTTCAATGTAATGTATTGGCGCGATTTGGCAAAGGCACATTATATAGCACAAAAAAATTGGTTCAAATTAGCACTTTTATTCAATTTTTTGTCTTCATTGGGCACTTTTTACCTCGTGTACATGATGGCAAGCAAAAATATTGCGCAGCATAATTATCTGATTTCGATTTATTGGTATTTACATTTTCAATATAACGGTTGGTTTTTCTTCGCTTGCGGTGGGCTTTTTGTTCATTATTTGCAAAATATGCGGCAATATCACATACCGGAGCGCATTTTTATCATTTTTGCGGCAAGTTGCTTTCCCGCTTTCGGTTTATCAATTTTATGGTTGGATTTGCCGTTTGCCGTCTATTTGCTGATTGTTGTTGCAGGCTTAGCGCAAGTGTATGCTTTTTCGGAATGGATTATAATTTTGATGCGCCAAAAATTTTGGCAGGACGAAAAAATCTCAACTACGGCGAAATATCTCATTATTTTTGTCGGCTCGGCTTTGTGTATCAAGTTGGCTTTGCAAGCCGCATCGGTCATACCCGCATTGAGTAAATTAGCCTTCGGTTTTCGCCCCGTCGTCATCGCCTATATGCACTTAATATTTTTGGCAATTATTTCCGTTTTTCTGCTGTTTTACGGCTATTTGTCAGGTTTTTGGCAGGAAAACAAATTGTCAAAAATTGGAATATGCGTTTTTGCAGTCTCGGTTTTTCTCAACGAAGCGGCATTGGCAGTGCAGGGAATTTCGGCTTTTGCGTATATACTCATTCCTGCCATTAATGAAATTCTTTTCGGCATTTCACTCGGCTTGTTTTGGGGAATACTTTTATTTTTATTATCTCAAAAAAATATTCGAAAATTTGAGGTTTTGTGATTTGAATCATAAATTTTGAAAAATTTCGTATTTTTCTTTGCTGCATAATCATTCTTGTTAAAATCATGAGAAAATACCTCAGCATTGCCTCCATATTTTTCCTCAGCATGGCTTTTTTTGCCTGCGATAATACTCAACCTGCGGGCGAAACAAGCGAAACGCCTGCGGAAGAAAGCACAACGCCTCAAGCAGGTCAATCGGGTGTTCAGGACTCTGATTCTTCTCCCGACATCGTCAAAACGGCGGTAAGCAGCAAAGACCACACAACTTTGGTTACGGCGGTCAAAGCGGCAGGTTTAGTTGATGCTTTGAGCAACGCAGGTCCCTTTACGGTATTTGCTCCGACAAACGCGGCTTTTGAAAAATTGCCTGCCGGCACGGTAGAAGGTTTGCTCAAACCCGAAAAATTGGAGGATTTGAAAACCATTTTGGAGTACCACACTTACGTAGGCGCGTTAAAAACGGATTATATGAACGACGGACAAGAATACGAACAAGTCAGTTCTCATAAAATCAAAATTACCAAAAAAGACGGAAAAGTTTTTGTCAATGATAAAGCCGAAATCGTGGCAAGTTTGACGACTTCAAACGGTATTATTCACGTCATCAACGAAGTTTTACTTCCGCCTGCAAAATAATATTTGGTCAATTTTTTTTCAGATTTTTCAAAAAAGTATCCCGAACTTTCTCGTTCGGGATATTTTTTTGAAAAAAAATATTAAAATGCCTGCAAATAAATGCAGGGAAAATTTAGCAGTTTAGAAAAACAGCTATTTATTCAAAAAACTAAAATAAAAAAGGAAAAATTGTATTTTTTTTCAAAAAAGGCGCAATTTTTGAGTAGGTAAGGCAAAAATTAACCAATGAAATTCTCGTTTCTTTTTACTATTCTGTTTTTTGCATTTTATTCGGCATCTTTTTCACAAAATAAAATTTTGGACAGTTTGCAAAACATTGTCAATCAAGGAGTTAAAAAAGACAGTGTTTATGCAAAGAATCTTAATGACATTGCATATAACTATCTTGTTGCGGGCGAAAACGACAAAGCATTAGAATTTGCGCGAAAAGCAGTGGAACTTTCGGAGGAAATTAATTATCCTTTCGGAACGGCGCAAGGGAATTTTTTTACGGCATTTGTATATTATCGCAAGGAAAATTTTTTAAAATCTATACATTTTGCCGAAAAGTCCTTGCGTTGGGCGCAAAATTTATCTTACTACAAATATTTCGGTCCTTACGGCAATCTCATCGGCAATAATTGGTTTAGAATGTCGAAATACCAAAACGCTGTTGAAGCCTATTATGTCTCTTTGCGCGGCAACGAAAAATTGAAAGATATCGGCGGACAAGCCTCAAATTACAACAATATCGGCTTAGTTTTGAAAGAAATGAAAAGTTTTAAGGCAGCGGAAAGCAGCTTTAAAAAAACGATTGAATTTGCCCAAAAAGTTAAAAGTACGAATTTACAAGCGGTCGGTTTGGTCAATCTCGGCGTTTGTCTCGAACATTTGAATCAATTTGACAGCGCGCTTTTTTATTATCAAGAGGCTTTGCGCATCAATACCGAAAGAAATTCCGCTTCAAGTATTATGGGAAATTTGATTTGTGTCGGCAATTTATACAATAAACTCAAAAAATACGAGGAGTCAATTCTCACTTTTCAAAAGGCAATCGCCCTGAAAGAAAATGCAAAAATTAAGAATTTTGAGGCTACCGCAAGTGTGGGTTTAGCCTCGTCCTTTGCACACAAGGGAAAATATGATTCCGCTGTTTTTTTTCTCAAAAAATGTATGGATATAGCCCTCGAAACGAAATCGCAAGACTTGGAAATGACGGCTTGGCAGACTTATTCCGAAATTTATGAGCTGCAAAAAAAGTACGATTCGTCGGTTTTTGCTTACAAAAAATATGCTGCGGTGAAGGACAGTATTTTTACAAAAGAGAGTGCGGAAGTGCTCGCATTGGTGCGCACGCAATACGAAACGGAAAAAAAAGATGCTGAAAATCTTTTGTTGCGCAAAGACAATGATTTGAAAGAAGCGCATCTTGCCGCGCAAATTTTTAAGGAGCAGAAAATGCGAATGTTGGCATTTGAAAAGGAACAGCAAAACCGCCTTTTGCTCACCGAAAATTTACTAAAAAACAACCTTTTAGAAAAGCAAGAAGTTGAAAATCAAAAAGTTATCGCTGAAAATTCAAAAAAAGAAAAGGAAAATGAATTATTAAAAAAGGAAAAAACCATTCGCGAAACGGAGGAAAAAATTAAGGCAGAAGAGCTTCGTTTTCAAAAAACCGTCAATTATTTTTATTCCGCAGCTTTAATTTTTCTCGTCATATTTATCGGGGTTATCATTCGTTTTATTTTTGCGCAAAGAGAAAAAAATCGCCTTTTACAGCTTAAAAATAAAGAAATTTCTTCACAAAAAAATGAAATAGAAGAGCAACATCAGCAGCTCATGAATTTGAACGAGGACGTGATGCAGCAAAAA
Organism: Bacteroidota bacterium; assembly: GCA_052033485.1. Classification (GTDB taxonomy): domain Bacteria; phylum Bacteroidota; class Bacteroidia; order Cytophagales; family Bernardetiaceae; genus JBPOJO01. Next base: position 12,943 of record JBPOJO010000563.1, read on the forward strand.
GAAGAAATTACTATTATTGCAGAAAACTTACAGACTGCCAATGAAGAAATTTTTAAACAAAAAGACCTTATTGAGAAAAAAAATATCAAAATTACTTCTTCAATCAACTATGCAAAACGTATTCAAGACACGCTCATGCCTTCTCCGGCAATTTTGCGACAAATTTTAGGCGAATATTTTGTTTTTTTTAAACCGAAAGACATTGTTTCGGGTGATTTTTATTGGGCAAAAAAAGTGTCCACAGCGGATAAAACTTACACGGTCATTGTTGTTTCGGATTGTACGGGACACGGTGTTCCGGGTGCGCTCATCAGTATGTTAGGCATGGAACAATTGGAAGAGATTGTCGTTCATCGCACGACAGTCATGCCGAATGAAGTGTTGAACGCTTTACAAAAAATCTTCAAAAAAGTTCTCCGTCCGGAGGAAACAGGTACACATGACGGCATGGATTTGACCGTTTTGACCATTGTTGAAAACGAAAATGGGCTTGAAAAAATTTACTTTTCAGGTGCAATGAACTGTTTGATTTGTGTTCATGCGGACGGCGATGCAGAAATTTTGAAAGGCGACAAAATTCCGGTCGGCGGCAAACCGTCCGCAAAATCTGCCGAAAAATATACTCTGACGGAGATAAATTTCCGTCCCGAAACAATTTTTTATTGTTTTACCGACGGTTTGCAAGACCAATTCGGCGGAGCTGACGGGAAAAAATTAGGTTTGGCGCGACTGAAAACTTATCTTGAAAGCATTTCATCGCTTCCTTTTTCGGAACAGAAAATTCGTCTCGAAAGATTTTTTGAAGAATGGAAAGGAACGGAATCACAAATTGATGACGTTAGTATGTTGGCTTTTCGGGCAAAAAAATGACAAAAAAACTTTCGCCGTTGCTTGTGTCTTCACAAGCGACAAAAATCTCGCCGTTGCTTGTGTCTTCACAAGCGACAAAAATCTTCGCCGTTGCTTGTGTCTTCACAAGCGACAAAAATCTCGCTGCATCACGAATTGTTGAAAAATCGTAATTATTCAGCCGGCTTGATAAACATTGTACCGCGAGCTTTAGCTTGCGACCGTATCCCCCCGAGCAACCCCGTCTTTTTCTCCCATCATGCATCACCTACCTTTGCGCGCAAATGAGTTCCCCAGCCGTCGCTTGTGTCCTCAAAAGCGACTTTTTCATTTTTGAACAAATACTTATCTGAAATAAACTGTTCAAAAATGAATTTTCTCCAAGCCCCAAAAACAAACATTTTAAGGAAAAATTGTATTTTCTGAAAGAATATTATCTTTTTTAAATGTTTTTTTCAAAAAAAATCACGTCTGAAAAATTACGGTCGCCGAAAATTTCTATCCCGATAATTTGTTAAAAAGTTTTTAAATGTTAATTTTTGATTGTTTGTGATAGTTTTATTTTATTTTTTTTGACAAAACAAAAAAACACAATATATTTAGCCGAAATTTTATTTGCTTCAAAAATCAAACAACAATGAGAGAAGTATTCATCGTATCAACAGCGCGTACCCCCATGGGAAGTTTTGGCGGCGTTTTATCAAGCCTTTCAGCGACGCAATTAGGCGCGGCGGCAATTAAAGCTGCGGTAGAAAAAGCAGGTATTGACCCTAATTCTGTCGAAGAAGTCTATATGGGGAACGTCATTGCGGCAAATATCGGACAAGCTCCCGCACGTCAGGCAGCTATTTTCGGTGGTTTGAGCAATAAAGTCCCCTGTACAACCGTCAACAAAGTTTGCGCCTCAGGTATGAAAGCTATCATGTTTGCCGCGCAACAAATTATGCTCGGTTTAAGCGATGTGGTCGTTGCAGGCGGTATGGAAAGTATGTCAAATATTCCGTTTTACTTGGACAAAGCGCGTTTCGGCGGCTACGGTTACGGAAACGGTACTTTCATTGACGGCTTGGTGAAAGACGGTTTAACCGACGTTTACGGAAATATGGCAATGGGCGTGTGCGCCGATAAAACCGCTGAAAAATACGGCATTACGCGCGCAGAACAAGACGATTTTGCCATCAATTCCTACAAACGTTCGGCTGATTCTTGGGCTAACGGACGCTTTGCGAACGAAGTTGTCGCCGTTGCTGTTCCGCAGAAAAAAGGCGAACCGGTCATGGTCAAAGAAGACGAAGAATACAAAAAAGTAGACTTTTCTAAAGTACCCTCACTCAGAGCTGTTTTCACAAAAGAAGGCACCGTTACTGCCGCAAACGCTTCTACAATCAATGACGGCGCGTCTGCAATGGTTTTAATGAGCGGCGAAAAAGTGAAAGAATTGGGCTTGACACCTTTGGCAAGAATCGCAGGTTTCGGCGACGCGGCACACGAACCCGAATGGTTCACTACCGCGCCGACTTTGGCTGCGCCTATCGCACTCAAACGTGCAGGTTTAAGCATGGGACAAATTGACTTTTTCGAAATTAACGAGGCTTTTGCAGTCGTTTCTTTGGCTTTCGCAAAAGTTATGGAAATTGATGCGGCGAAAATGAACGTCAACGGCGGCGCATGTGCTCTCGGACACCCGCTCGGCTGTTCAGGAAACCGCATTATCGGTGCTTTGACCAATATTTTGCACCAAAACAATGCAAAATACGGCTTGGCTGCTATCTGCAACGGCGGCGGCGGCGCGGCGGCAATGGTCATTGAAAAAGCTTAGTCTTTCTGAACTATTTTAACGTTATTGCTGTTGTGAATCAGATTTTGCTTTTGCTTCGATTGCCTTTTTTTGCTATTATAAGGTGTACGGCGCGGCAAATTTTTTTTTCGCAACAGCATTGTTAAAATTTTGCTTTGACAAAATGACTGTTTCAAAGTGGTATTTTTAGTTTTTTTTATTGACACAAATTTTTAATGAATAGAGAAATGAGTTCTCAACACAACATTTTTGAAAAAATGCAACAAGAAGTTGCAACAAAAACCGAAAAATTTTTGAAGGGCTATCAACTCCTTTCCGAAGTTGAAGACGTTGATGTCGCAACTGCCGACAAAGAGTTGGTTTTCAGCGTGGATAAATTGCGCCTCTACCGCTATAAATCTGAAAAAGTATCTTGCAAAACGCCCTTGCTCTTGGCTTATGCCTTAGTCAATCGGCACGATATGTTAGATTTGCAACCTGACAGAAGCCTTATCAGAAATTTAGTTGCCAATGGTATAGATGTTTATATGATTGATTGGGGTTATCCCGCACGCACAGACCGCTATTTGACCATGAGCGATTATATCAACGGTTACATTGATGATTGTGTAGAATATATTCGCAAAGCGCACAAAGTCAACAAAATTAACCTTGCAGGCATTTGTCAAGGCGGTACTTTTTCGGCAATTTACGCCTCATTAAATCCCTCAAAGGTAAATACTTTAACAACTTTTGTTGCGCCTTTTGATTTCAGCACCGACGACGGTTTGCTTTTCCGTTGGTCGAAATCCCTTGATGTAGATAAACTTGTAGACGGAAATGACGGTTTAGTACCCGGCGAGTTCCTCAATTTTGGTTTTGACCAACTCAAACCTTTGAGTAAGTTCAAAAAATATTATACTTTGGTCGACATGATGGACGACAAAGATAAAATGATGAACTTTCTCCGCATGGAAAAATGGGTTGCGGACAGCCCGTCGCAGGCAGGGGAATGTTACCGTCAGTTTATCAAAGACCTTTATCAACAAAATAAATTGATAAAAGGCGAACTTATCATTGACGGTCAAAAAATTAACCTCAAAAATATTACTTGCCCCGTCATGACGGTTTATGCAGAAGCCGACCACCTTGTGCCGCCTTCCGCAACAAAGCCGCTCAACGATGTCATTTCTTCTAAAGATAAAGAACTTTACGGCTTCCCCGGCGGTCATATCGGCGTTTTTGTCGGTAATCGTTCGCAAAAAGAACTCGGACCGAAAGTTTCTAATTGGTTGAAAAAATTCGACAAATAACGTTAGATTGTAATTTTAGCTTCTTGACAAAGATTGTACTGTAAGCAATCCTCTTGCGCCGGCAAATAGCTGAATTTTAGCCGGCAAGATGGCGGCGTTACTATCAGTTACTTTCGTTTTTTGAAACAAAAGTAAAAACCTATAAGGTCTAAAAACCTTATAGGTTTAATTTTTTTATTTCCGGCTTAAAATTTGCAATATTTTTAACTTAAAATCTTTAATCCCATGAGAATTTTTTGTAAAATATTGTTTTTAAGCCTGTTAATTATTGCGACTTCTTGTGAAAAGAAAAACACATCGCAAGAAAATTTGTCCCAAAACATTGACAAAAAGTCAGTTACAAAACAACAGGAAGTTGCGGATGAAAACTCAAAAAAGGAAGTTTTTGAGGAAAAAAGCCCTGCAACGGAGGATTCCGGCGATAATACCCGTGCCGCGAGTGTGAAAAAAGAGCTCGTTGAAAATCCTTTTACGGCAGAGGTTTCAAAAGTTGAAAAAAGTGTAAATAAGGTTAATGAAACCAAAAATACTGCCGCGAATAAAAGCGAGATGATTGACGAAAAAATCACTCAAACCGACCCGCCTGTATTAGCAAAAGAAGAAAACGATAATCTTCTGTTTGCCGATTCCGAACCGTCTGTTCCGACCGACAGCCTGCTTGCGGAGATTTTCGGCAGCGTTCCGAGTGCGAAGCTTCGCGGAGGGAAAAAAATCGAACTGAACGACAGTGCTTATTTTTACCTCCTTTTTCCGAATATTATTCAAAAAAAGCAAAAATTTCAAATCAATTCGAGAGAAGCTACGGAAATAACATTGGCATCGGGAGCAAAGCTATTTTTTGAGGCTTCAACATTCGTGCATTCATCTCACAAGAAAAATCATGCTTTTACTGCTGTACATTTGGAAGTTGCGGAATATACAAAACCCGAAGAAATCATCTTACAGGGCTTGGCAACGACAACAAAAGACAGTTCGATTCTTGAAACAAACGGCATGTTTCATATTGCGGCAAAAGACTCGGCAGGGAATCCATTAGTTGCGGGGGAATATGCAGTTTTTATGCCCAAAAATTCTTTTCAGAATCTTAATCCTGATTTGGCAAGCGAGGAAGAAAACAGCATGGGGCTTTTTTACGGAAATCCCGAACTGATGCCTGCTGACAGTACGGAGGCTGTTCCTATGAATTGGCAAGACCAATTAAGTGCAAGACGTGTTTTATTTAGAACTTTATTCAAAAGTTTTAGTTTAAAAGATGTAAAAATTTCAGTTCCGCTTGATAATTACGAAGTAAGTTTCAGCTCAGATGCGGGAAAATTTCCGCAGAACTTAAAGGCAAAAGATTATTTTCGTATGAATGAATTTTCTCCCGACATTAATAATGGCGAAATTGAACTATTAATTTTTATGAAAAAAAACGGTGCTAAAAAGTTAATTATACGCTCTCGCGGTAAAACTACATACGAAGGCACCCTCTTTTTGCAAAATAACGGCTTACTTTCAAAGCGTCCGCGTAAATTTGGTTCTTTATCCTTTAGAAAAAGGAAACACCACAAGGTTTGGCTTGACTATTTGTGCAAAAGCTTTGATGCTGATTTTTATCAGAATAAATATTCCATCGCAACGGATGCAATCAAAAATGATTTTAACAGGCATTCAATTCTCCGCGAAAAGTTAAAAGAGGCGGAAAAATATGTAACGGAAAACTTTGAAAATCTTTGGGAGCAACAATATAAAAAGACTTTCAATAAATTTGCAAAACGCCCTGTTATCATTAAGGTTGAAATTGATTTGACTGAAAAAATTCAAGCCTATCAATCCATTCAGCAAAGAAATATGGAAAAGCTTATGGCAACTATGTACCAGATGACGGCTGTTTTTCCGAGAAGTATGTCTTGGATAAATATTGACAGATTTTTGAAAGAGGAAACCGCCCCGTTTCAAATTGACAAAGAAGGCAGCAATCAAGAACTTGCGGCAACGGTAATTTTTCATAATATTAACTCCGTCATGAACTGCACACAAACGGACAAAAGAATTACCTGCAAAATTCCGAAAAATCGCGCGGCAGTTGTGATGCTGACGAAATTTGACGAGAAAAAAAATATTTTGGCTGCCTCAAAAACGGTCAGAGCGAATGACAAATTGAAACTCAGTGATTTTGTTTTCGCACCTTTGAAGAAAAAAGACTTACAGCCTTCGATGGCGCAAAATCAAACTAATGAAAAAAAATCGGGCGAACCCGAACCGAAACCTTAGTTTTGAAGACTGACAAAAACTAACAGTTCAATCAGAACTGTTAGTTTTAATCCGGTGCCAAGCCTAATTTTTGAATAAAATCGTTCAAAAAAGGATTTTTACCGAGCAGATATTGCATTTTTGCACTGTTTGTATCCAATCTTCTCACGACAGGCTGCGTACTTTTTTTCATTTCAAACATCAATTCAAAAATCCTACCCGTTGCTTCTTTCATTTCTTTGAGCAAAGCGTCGCGTTTGGCAAGCAAAAAGCTCTCTTCGAGGGCATTTTCCATTCGGAAAATAATTTTATTATCGTGAGAAATTTCTAAATCTCGCGAAGCATATTTTTGCAACAAAGTTTCGTTTTGAGAAAAGAAAAAGTTCTGCGCTGTTGCCAAAGCATCAGCTTTTGGACTTGCGGAATGATTAGCAATCGGCTCATTTTGAGGAGATTGTGAAACAATTTCTTGTTTATTGGATTCTTCTTTTGCTGACTGACCGCTGATTTTAGGCGTGATTTTGAGCGGATTTTGATTTGTCGCCGTAACATTCGTTTGCCCCGAAGGATTATTTCTCGGCGTTTCTGCGCTTGAAACAGCTTTTAAATCAGTTTTTTTTTTAATTCCTCAACCAATGCGGTGAGCGATACTGCGGAAGGAATGTGCGCTATTTTTATCAGCGTCAACTCGGCAAGCAGGCGCGGATTTTTGCTCGATTTATAGTGAATTTCGGCATCGGAAACGATAGACAAGGCAGTGAGCAAAAAAGAGGGCGAAGTTTGCTGACTTTGTTCGATAAATTTTGCCCGAATATTTTCGGGAACATCGAGTAACTGAACCGTTTGCGGCTCTTTGCTCATCAATAAATTGCGCAAATGTTCGGCAAAGCCAATCAAAAAATTGTGCCCGTCAAAACCTTTTTTTAGAATTTCATCGTAAATCAAAAATAAATCAGGCAATTTTTGCGCAAGCATTGCTTCAACAATCCGAAAATAATAATCGTAATCCAAGATATGCAGATTTTGCACAACTTGCGAATAGGTAACTTCGCGCCCCTGCGCATACGTAACCATCAAATCGAAGAGCGAAAGTGCATCGCGCAAAGCCCCGTCGGCTTTTTGGGCAATGAGGTGCAAGGCTTCATACTCGGCTTTAATCTCCTCTTTTTCAGCAATTTGCGCAAGGTGGACAGCCGTATCACGAACCGTAATTCTGTTAAAATCAAAAATTTGACAACGCGACAAAATTGTCGGAATAATTTTATGTTTTTCCGTCGTTGCCAAAATAAAAATGGCATAAGAAGGGGGTTCTTCAAGGGTTTTCAAAAATGCGTTAAACGCTTGATTTGAAAGCATGTGAACCTCATCAATGATGTAGACTTTGCGTCTTCCGTGTTGCGGAGGGTAGCGTACTTGCTCAATCAAATTGCGAATATCTTCAACCGAATTGTTTGACGCGGCATCAAGTTCGACAATGTTGAGTGATTGTCCGTTGATGAAATTGAGGCAGGAATGACATTGATTACACGGCTCAATTTCTGCCGTAACATTTTCACAGTTAATCGTTTTCGCCAACAAACGCGCACAAGTTGTTTTGCCGACTCCACGTGGTCCGCAAAACAGAAAAGCCTGCGCTAAGTGATTAGATTTAATCGCATTGCGAAGGGTTGTCGTGATGTGCGATTGTCCGACAACGGCATCGAATTCACCCGGTCTGTATTTTCTTGCTGAAACGACAAAATTTTCCATAGCGCAAAAATAAAACTTTAAATTCATAATAACAAATTTCAAACGGCTTTTGCAACGAAATAAAATTTTTCGGCGTAAGGCATTAAATTTCGGAAATTTATCGAAATTGATTACTAAAATAATGTTAAAATTAACAAATGAAACTCATGAAAACAATTGTTTTATGCCTTTTGTGCCTTTTTCTTATGACTGTTTCGTCTTGCAAAAAATGTGACGGTGTCAGGAGCGAGCCGCTCATGTCAATTTCATACGCAGGTATGCGCCCTGTTTCGGCTATCGGCTACACAAAAGACGGAAAAAAAATGCCGACATTAGAAAATCATTTAACATACGATTTGCCTTTAAACATGGCAAATGAGGAAGTTTTTTACGTCATATTGTCGGAATACGAAACTAAAATGCGAACAGACACACTTCATTTTGGCTATACAAAAAAGCTAATTTATGATGATGAATATTGCGGCGGTCGCATCCGTTTGTCGGATTTTAAATTGATATACACGACGTATACTAACGTACTTTTTACAACTTCATTCTTGTCAAAAGGGTATTTCAGTGTGCCCGAAGAAAAATACATAATGGTCGTAAATCCTTAAAAAACCTAATTTCCATGAAAAACCTCCAACATTCTGCACTCGTCGCAGTATTTTTAATATTTTTTAGTGCTTTTTATTCAACTATCTCAGCACAAAACATTGATTCACTGAGCAATCCGCTTCCCGAAAATCGCGCAGGAATAAAATTTTTTCAGTTGTTTAATTTTCTCGAACAACACCGTGAAGCAGCGGTCGTTTTTGAAAAAAAATTGACACAAGATTACTATTTTGCATCTGAATTAGGCTACGCCATTGTCAAAAGAGAGGATTACGGCACAAATTTGGATTTTTATTCCTCCGAAGGCATGTATACAAAATTAGGCATGAAAAAACTCCTCAAAACAGACAAACTGATTGTCGAATTAGGTGCTTTTTACACTTTTTCGCAGAGCACCGAAAAAAACGTTTGGCACTTTCCCGGCAGTTATTGGAATCAATCCTATTTGCACGAAACTTTGTTAAAAAAATCAAATCACGCTTTGGCGGGGCACTTTGGTTTGAGTCATGCAGTGTGGAAAAAATTTTACATCAATTGGTCAAATACAATCAGTTACCGCATAGACGGCTCGTATAAAGATGAAAATTTTAAAAGAGTTTTCTTTCCGGGCATGGGGTATTCGCCTAAGTTTGATTGGTTTACAAAAAAAGATTTTAGATTTTTTTTCGAAATGTCCCTGACATTCGGAGTGAATTTTTAATTTTTTCGGCAGTTATTGCTGCTTTTCAATTCGCCGAGCCTTGTGTCTTCATAACGACTGATAATGCAGCGCGAGTTATCAATTTGCGACACTTCAAAAGGGCAAATTGATAACTCGTGCTGCTTTCAGTCGAAACAGTTGCCTTATTTCTACATTTTTAAACCTGCAATTTTAGATTTGTTTGTTCAAAATGTCTTCATAAAATTCAAGTTTATTGAGTAAGTCTTGAATTTCATCATCTGTAACTTTCGGAAAAATTTCTTTAACCTCTTTTATCGCATTGACAATCGCGTTGCGCGCACCTTTTTTGTCGCCTTTTAAAAATGATTCCGACATGACTTTCAACGTTTGATTGAGCAAGGCAACCGAATAATTGTATTTTGTTTCGGCTTCGAGCAAAAATTCGAGCTTTCCGTCGTCGGGTGACCATTGCAAAAATGCTTTTGTTTCGACTTCAACATTTTTTTCCTGCTGCAAATCGTAATATTTTGTTTTAATGATAACCGGCTCATTTTCAATCGCTTTGGAAGGATTGACCAAAGAAAATTTTATCAATGCTAATTGGTCGACACCGGAATACGCTTTTTTCAATTTTAAAACAACTTTTCCGTCTCTTTTTTCTTCTACGGGCGCACCGAGTAATTGCGCAAAAAGTAAATTTTTATTAAAAATTACTTCAGTTTTTACATTTTCTGCTATCGGAAAAACGGACGCGGAGAGTTCTTTGGCGAAAATATTTTTGAAATTGTCGGTATCGTCCAAAAATTCGGTCAAACCGCCCCCGATTGCCGCAATTTCACGCAATAGTCCAAAATTGTAGTCATTTCCTACCCCGACTACCGAACAATCTATGCCTTTTGCATGGTATTCTTTTGCTTTTGCGATACATTTCAGCGGGTCATCATCGCCGTAGCCGTCTGTGAGGAGAACGACGCGATTAGTATTTTTTTTCTTAAAATTCTTTTCGATTTCTTTAAAACCGAGTTCAAGCCCCGAAATAATTGTTGTACCGCCGCCTGCTTCAATATAGGAAATTTCCTCTTTCAAAAGTTTCTTTTGGTCTCCGATTTTTTGTGCAGGAAACACAATTTTATTTTCGCTGTTAAAAACTACCAAAGAAACATGGTCATTTTCATTCAACACATCGGTAAAAAATATTAAGGCTTGTTTGACTTTATCAATGCGATTTTCGAACGCCATCGAACCGCTTTGGTCGAGCACGAGCGAAATATTTATCGGGCGGCGATTTTCAACGGTCGCTTTTTCGGTTACGAGGGCTAATTCCAAAACGGCTTGCTTAGAATTTGCATTGATTTTATTCGCAAATTTGGCATACATACGCATTCCCTCGCCTGTTTTGGGCGGTTCGAGTTTTTTATTGACAAAATGAATAATGTCTCTGAATGCCAAATCTTCGGGTTTCGGAAAAAATCTTTCGGGATATTGATATTTTTCAATCGGTTTGTATTGAACCGGTTTGTCGGAATAGCCGATGCCTCTTGCGCGGGTCAAATCTACGACATCAATGTTTTTTTGGTATTTACCGTTAATCATATATTTGTCGCCTTTCGGAAGCATAAATTGACAAATTCCCTCCGCATTGCTGACGGCTTTATAGACCTTTTTGCTTTTTATTGCGACTAAAAAAACGGGTTCATTTTGCCACACATCGCCCCCGTTCATAAAAGTAATTTTCACCGCAACGCGGGCAGAAGTGCCTAATACGTCGTCTTTCAAAGTTTGCGTAACGGTATCATTTACAAGGGTTTCTGCAATGTTCGTCGGCTCATAAGTCAAAACGGTTTTGATTTTTGCATAAGGCTGAGGAGGCAAATCGGCATAGTGATAATCCTCAATTCCGTCAATATCAATTTGAAATTCGTTGTTGAGCGGGGCTTTAAAAAACGCCAATCCGCCCTCATTGGTAGTTGCTTCAAAAGTCGTGTTGAGGGCGAAACAAGTGATTCTGACCGGAAAATTCGTAAGCGGTTCGCGGTTCGCCTTTAAGACGTGAATCGTGATAATTCCGTCAGTTTGCGTCGGTTGCTCGGAAGCTTTAAAGTTTTGACGGACAATTTTCAAGTTCAGTTGCGTGCGGTCGACGGCAGGGCGAGTTTCGCGGCGAAAAGCGGCGTAATCGTAGGTGAATGTGCGGGAATATTCGCCGGTCAAACCGTCTTTTATTTTCGGTAAATCAAATTCAAATTTGTAAAAATTTACAACTTTTTCAATGTTAATTTGCCAAACGCGCCCGCTTTTGAGCACCGCATTGGCTTTTCCATTGACAATATCAACATACGTTTTTTGCTGCGTTTTGCGGTCATACAGCTCCATTTTTTTGCCGTTGACGGGCTTTCCTTGGTTGTCGCGAACGTTAAATTCACATTTAAAATTTCCTTGCGCAAACAAAACTGAGGGCAAAAAAAGCCCTAAAAAGCTGATAAGCAAAACAATTTTTGAGATTGCCATGTTAAAAAAAAATTAGATGAAAAGTAAAACTATCAAAAAAATCTTAAAACAACAAATTTGTAATTGTTTATATAGCGTGTAACGCAAGCCGGCTAATTTGTTGCAAATATTTTTTCAAAAAAAGGTCTTTTGTGAAATATTGACTTGTTTTTTGCAAATGAATAATTTATTGATAAATTTATCAAAAAATTTTAACGATGAGAAACGCGAATATACTTTTTACCTTACTTTTTTTGCCCTTTGTGTGTTTTTCCCAAGACCTCAAAACGCTTGAGCAACTCAATACGGAAACACTTTTTACGGGAACAGACGAGATTGCGGCAAATGCCGAAAAAGTCGTCAGGTTAAACTTGCAATTCAGCGATATTAAAGACGAACTTCCCGCTGAAGTTTTTCAATGTCCTAATTTACAGGAACTTGACCTCGGTATGAATCCCGAAATGAATCTTGAAAAAATTTTTGAACAAGCTGCTAAATTGCCCAAACTAAGCAAATTGTTGCTTTTTGAAAGTGATATTAAAGTTTTGCCTAAAAATATTGCTTTGCTGAAAAATCTCGAATATTTAGGGCTTGAAGACAATCAAATTGAAAGCCTGCCTGCCGAAACGGGTACTTTAACAAAGTTAAAAAAATTGCTTTTTATGCGCAATAAAGTCAAAAGTATTCCGCCCGAAATTTTTTCTTTACCGCATTTGACGCACCTTGACGGCACACAAAACGCAATAACGGCGATTCCCGAGGAGATAAAAAATTCGGCTAATTTGCAATTTTTATTGCTTTCGCAAAATAAAATTTCGGAATTGCCGAACGGCGTTTTTGAGTGCAAAAAATTGAGCATTTTAGATGTGAGCATCAACGAACTGAAACATATTCCCGATGCAGTAGGCAATCTGAAAGAACTTGTCGTTTTACAACTGCGTGAGAATCAGTTGGAAAATTTGCCCGAATCGCTCGGAAAATTAGAGAATTTGGAGGAATTGCATTTGAGAAAAAATCGTTTAAAAGAAATTAAACCTTTTGTTTTTCATTTACCTAAACTCAAAAAACTGTATTTGCACGACAATTTGCTCGAACATTTGCCCGAAAAAATTTCGGATTTGCAACTGCTCGAAGTGCTCGACGTGAGCAAAAATAAATTGCAAGACCTGCCTGTTGAAGTCGGAATGTTACAAAATCTTAAAAAATTAGATATTTATGACAATCAGCTCACGGATTTTCCGACGGAAATCGGAAATCTAAAAAATCTTAAAGAACTTTCGGCAAACAACAATCAAATCAACACTTTGCCGATGTCTTTTGCCAAACTTTCGGGACTTGAAATTTGCAATTTTTCCTTTAATCAACTGACAAAATTTGCGGAGGAGTTTTTTTGGCTCGAAAATTTGCGCGAATTAAACCTGAGTTTTAATCAACTCAAAGCCTTGCCCGAAAAAATCGAAGGTATGAGTAAGGTCGAAAAATTAGATTTGAGCAACAACCAACTTGAACAGGCATCGGATTTTAAACATTTATCAAAAACATTGAAATTTTTGAATTTGACCAATAATCCCTTGCCGGAAGCAGACAAAAAAAAGGTGCAAAAGGCACTTTCAAAAACGAAAATTGATTGGTAAAAAAAAAAGTGCCGCAAGATTCGTCTTACGGTACTTTATTTTTCTGCCCTTGTTTTTTTTGCATAACCGAAAGTTTAGGAATATAACGCGTCAAGAACAAACATTTCGCCGAGAATGTTTGTTCTTTTGCCGTTGTTTTTTTGTAAATATTTAACCGGAGGCCCAAGATTGCAGCGCGAGCTTTAGCCGGCGACCTTACGTTCGATTGTTGCAGAATACCTTCCTCCTTAAATCCGCAAGCTAAAGCTCGCGGTACACTCCGGCTTCGCCGCTTGCGACCTTACGTTCGATTGTTGCAGAATATCTTCCTCGCAAGCTAAAGCTCGCGGTACACACCGGCTTCGCCGCTTGCCACCTTACGTTCGATTGTTGCAGAATACTTTCCTCGCAAGCTAAAGCTCGCGGTACACACCGGCTTCGCCGAGGTTTGTGTCCTCACAAACGACTGATAATATTAAAGGCTTGCTTCTTCGGCTTGTTTTTCTGCATTTTCTTTACCGAGATAAATTTCAATGATAAAATGCGCAAGGTAAAGCATGGGCGAAAGCAATATTGCGGCAGAAAATTTGTAAATATAGTTGATGATTCCGACCGCAATCACTTGTTTGAACGACCATGCCGGCTGCCCCAAAAAGTAAAAAGCGATAAATAAAACTACAAAACTATCCACAAACTGCGAAACAAGCGTCGAACCCGTTGCGCGCAGCCAAACATTTCGGCTTCCCGTCAATTTTCGCAAATATTGAAAAGTGAAAACATCAAGAAATTGTCCGATGAGAAAGGCGACAAGCGAGCCGATGATAATGCCCAAACTTTGTGCAAAAATGCGCGTATAGGCTTCGTTGATGTCTAACGGTCCGTTGATTTTGACCCAAAAATCGGCGGGAACGGCACTTGAAGCCACAAAAAGCATCACAAAAGCGTAGCTGATAAAATAAACGGTTAAAAATGAAATGCGCCTCACGCCTTTTTTTCCGTAATATTCATTGATAACATCACTCAAAATAAAGACAAC
>JBPOJO010000239.1:0-10057 GCA_052033485.1 Bacteroidota bacterium
CAAAACTAAAAAATTGCTTAAACTCACTGTTTTTGACGGTTTTGAAAACAGAACCATTGTCAGCGGTATTGCCGAATTTTATGAACCGGAGCAACTTCTCGAAAAACAAGTCTGTTTTGTCGCAAACTTTGCCGCAAAAGACCTCAAAGGAATCCCCTCGCAGGGCATGATTCTGACGGCTACAAACCCTGACGGCTCGCTTTGCGTTATGTCGCCCGAAAAAGCAGTCAGAGAAGGAGCGGAAATTAAATAAAAAGCTAACAGTTAGCCGAAGAGCGCGAGCTATAGCTTGCGGATTTAATGAACAAGTTATCAGGCAACTTACGAATTTAAGCTCGCAAGCTAAAGCTCGCTGTACATTCTTTGGCAAACAGGCTAAAATTTACGTAAAACGAAAACAACAAGGCATTTTACACCCATAGGGCTTCAACCCTTCGGGTGTAAAATGCCTTTTTTTATTCCTGAAAAGCGGTTATTTGCAGCCGTTATCGAGCTTATCACGGTCGAGCGTGATGTCGTAAAAGTCTATGACAGCGGATTTTACGCCGTCAATTTTTTCGGTGATTTCCTTTGTACCTGCAAAAGCCTCCACCCAAATTGTTTTCAAAATTTTTTTATTTTCGTCCAAAAAACTCACCGGAAAAGGAACTTCTGCTCCGCCCGTACATTCGATTTGCAAGACAATTTCGTTTTCTGAAGCCTTGCAAGAGGTCAAAATGATGTCGAATTGTTTGTTTTCGGTGATTAGCCCGTCAAAAAACCATGACAAATTTTTCCCCGAAACTTCCTCAAAAACAGCTTTGAGGTCAGCCGGATAGGGGTGTTTAAATTTCCATTTTTCAAAATAAGTCTGCATAGCCTTGTCCGTTACCGCTTCCGAGAGATATTCTTTGAGATAAAAAAACAGTGCCGCAGGTTTTTCGTAATGCAAAGTGTAGTAGTAGTACGAAACCGGCAGCGCGTCCAAAGGCGTATTCATACCGAGGTTTCTCCCTGCGCGGTCGGTCAAAATACTGCGCACAAAATGCGTATTTTCATAACGTCTGCTTTGAAAACCCAACTCCTTCGCGCCGAAAGCATAATAAGGCGACATTGCCACGGCGGGATATTTTTTCAACACATATCTTGTTTCCAAAAACGAATTTAAGCCCTCGTCCATCCAAGCGTGTTGCCGCTCGTTTGAGCCTAAAATGCCGTAAAACCAATTGTGCCCAACCTCATGCGTAATGACCAAATCCAAGTCAAAATCGCTTGTTTCTTCCCCGATGAGCGTAACGGTCGGATACTCCATGCCGCCCCCTTCGGAAGATTTGTTTTCGACCGCACTCACGACTGAATACGGATATTCACCCACTTTTTCGGAATAAAAAAGCACCGCGTCGCGCAAATATTCGTGCGCTTTTTGCCACATACGCGAGGAAGTGCGGTCGCGCTCAAAGTAGGAAAAAGCCTTAACAATTTTGCCCGAAGGCAGTGTAATGTCCGATTGACGCACAAAAAATTTTTTATCGGCAAAAAAAGCAAAATCATGCACGTTTTTTTGCACATAACGAATCGTTTTTTTCTTCTCTTTTCTTTTGGGATAATCCGTATTTTTGGCATCGTCCGAAAAATAATTTTTGGTGTATTCGTCCAATTCTGCAAGCCATTTTATTTCGCTTTCTGTCTGCAATTCTCCCGTCGCAGCGACAACATATTCGGCAGGCAAGCTTATCGTAACATCAAAATTGCCGAACTCAGAATAAAATTCGCCCCAATCCAAGTAGGGCATCGGATGCCAACCGTATCGGTCGTAAACCGCCGGTTTCGGATACCATTGCGTCATTTGATAGGCTTCATCGGTTCTGCCCAAGCGAGAAAAACTTTCGGGAATTTTCAACAAAAATTTAATTTTAATGTCCAATTTTGCCCCTGCCTCTAAGGGTTTTTCTAAAGAAATTTGTGCAATATCTTTGTGCCCGTTGTATTTTTTTGCTTCAACTTTATTATCCTCAATAAAAAATTCGAGATAATTGTAGCCGCCCCTCGTTTCCTCAACGGATTGTAAAAATTTCTTTTTACCGTCTTTTCTTTGTTGCAGCGCAAAAGCCGTGTTCGTGTCCGAATAGGCGTTTGCCCAAAGATTAAAATAAATTTCGGACAATTTATCGGGCGAATGATTGATGTATTCGAGGTTCATTTCGCAAATCAGGACATTTTTTTTGTCATCAAGTTGCGCCTTAATGACATAATTACATTCTTGCTGAAAATATTCGCGCACATTTTGGGCGGCAATATTTTCAAAAAAAAACAGCAAAAATGAAAAGAATAAAACTTTACTTTTGAACATAAATTTGTAATTTTCGCAAAAATAACTATTCAAGCAAAAGAATGAAACAATTAACGGTAAAAAAAAACAAAGAATTCGGCAAAAATTCGCTTTGTCGTTATTTTTCGGACAGTTTGGAAAAAAAAAATAATTATCCGCAAATTGCCAAAGCCTATTTGAATTTTATTTTGAAAAAAAATTATGAAATTGATGAGGTCAGTTTGGATTTATTTCTTGCCGACAAACCTGCGTCCTACAAATCAGCTTGCAAAAAATTTCTCGTTTTTGCTCAAAATTTGGGTATCAATAAAGTCTATGACGATGGCAATGAGCAAAAAAATGCCAAAAAATACGGGCAAGATGCCGCCGTTACGCTTTTTTTGGACAATGCGCAAATTAGAAATTCGAGCAAAGATACCTACGGAAAAGCCTTAAAAGAACTTAAAAATTACTTGGTCGAAAATGATTTAATTTTCAATCGTCCTGCGGTTATCGGTTTTTTTAACAAATTAATTGATGAAAAATGCAGCCCTTATACGCTGAATACCTACCTTTCCGTCATCAGAAAATTTGCGGAATTTTGTATAGAAAAGCGCGATATTTTGCATTTTGAGGAGAATAAATTGCGCGAATTGCAAGATATTTTGCTTTTAAAAAATTATCGCAATAAAACTGCCGGCAATACTTACACAAAAGATTCTTTGTCAGATGCGGAGCGAACGCATTTAATTGCAAGTGTACAAAATGCCCGCGACAAAGCAATGATTGCGTTGATGTCGTTTCAGGGTTTGCGCACAATTGAGCTTTTGCGACTTGAATGGAGCGATATTGTCGAAAAAAAGGGCAATTTATTTCTTGCCGTTTTAGGGAAAGGTGTTTTGGAAAAAGAGCTTATTCCGCTGACTAAAACTTGTTTAGAAATTTTAACTGACTACAAAAATACCTTAAATAAAGCCGAAGGGAAAATGTTTGCTCTCACGGATACTCGTTCCGTGCGAGCGATAACCAAAAAATGGCTCAAAGTTGCCGGATTATCGGGCGAAAAATTGTCGGCACACAGCTTGCGACACACAACGGCGCAAATTTTAACGACTGACGGCGTTCCGAAAGAGATGGTAAAACGTTTTTTACGCCATCAGTCTGAGCTTTCGACAAGTGTCTACACGCGGAAGGCGGAAGACGAAATTTTTTTAAATTTTAACTTTGAAAACGACAAAAAGGAAGATGAAATTTCACCTCAATCGAATTAATACGCCTTTTCATTTTGAAATTTTCAATGAAAACGGCAACCGAATCGAAACAGACACTTCGGCTGCGGGCAAGGAGCAAAAGGCTTTTTCGCCCATGGAATTGCTCATAGCGGGTGCGGCAGCGTGCAGCGGAATTGATGTAACAGACATTTTGAGCAAACAACGCTTAGCAGTGAAGGATATTAAAGTGGAGGCGGAGGCTTTTCGGCAACAAGGCACAACGCCGGCTTTGTGGGAAAAATTGCATTTGCATTTTCGCATATTCGGCGACATTCCGTCGGAAAAAGCCGAGCGCGCCGTCGCACTTTCGATGGAAAAATATTGCTCGGTGGTGAAAACATTGGCATATTTCACACAAGTAAGTTCATCTTTTGAAGTCTTGCCGGTGTAGTTTTTTGCCGGTATTTGCTTTGCAATTATTTGTCGCTTGTGAAGACACGCGCGAAGGCAGAAGTTTGTGTGTAGATTGAGCGTTGATGAGCATTTCAGCAACTTTTTAATTCAAAAGAAGAATTTTCTCTCTAATCTCTTGATTTTTTTGAACAATCTTTTGATAGGTTTCGTCGGAAATAATGTTGCGTTCCGCGCTGCTTGTTATTGTAAATGCAAACTTGCAAGTACAAGGGTAAACAAAGCATTCCTCATGCCTTTGGTATTTAATTTCTTTGAAAAAGGACAATATTTCTTCAAAATTTAGTTTCGTATTTTCAAATGCGCTTAGTTGTAGTTTTTTTAAAATAATATCATAAAAAACTTTAAAACTATTCTCGGCAGCGGGAATTTCTTGCGGAATTGAATGCGGAATTATCAAGTAGCCGGAGCATTTCGGACATTCCCCTTTTTCAAATTTCTTCAGCGTGATTGTTTTAACATCAGACAAATAAATTGCTTCAAGATTGAAACCCAAAGCAATTAAGGTAAAGAGATGCAATTCCTTGCTCTCATGATTTATTTTTTCAATATTAGCCCATTCTTCCCCAAAAATACTGCATATTTTATCGTAGTTCCCTGCTTTTTGCAGCAATTCTTCTGCTTCTATATAGGCTTCTTCACTTGAAATCTTCAAATTCTTCGCTAAATCGCGGCAAGCATGACAATAACTTACGGCAAGTTTATTCTTTCCTTGTTCATAAGCAAAAAAGATTGACGCGAAGTACATACCAAAAAAGAGTGCTTTTTTCTCTTTTGAAAATTCTGCCGTTTGTGATTGTGCAGTCAGAAATTTTTCGGAAGGAATTTTTTCAATGTTCTGAAGAAGTGCCCAAGGAGAGCAAATTGAACTCATATCCCCTAATTTGAGCGAATCTACCCTGTTGAGTCCTGAATGAATTTCTTTTTTTTCCTGTTTTTCTTGCCCTTGGCAGGAAAACATAAAGAAAAACAAGCCGAAAAGGGATAAAAATAAATTTTTTTTTATCATCATTACCGACATTTGAATAAAAAAATCAAAAAACAACTTCCATCGTTTTTCGCAAGATTTTCAGGTCATTTATATCAATCTTATTTTGTGCCAAAACAACGGATTTAAGTTTGTGAAAATTCTTTAAAAGTAAGGGATTTTCAACTTTATTGGCGCGAAGATTTAATCTTTCAAGTTTTTGGAAATATTGCAACTGATTCACATCAGAAATTTTGTTTCTCCAAAGATTAATTTCTTTTAAATTTGTTAATTCTTTTATACATGACAAATCACTTAAACCGACATCAAAAAGACCGATATATTCTAAATTCAGCCGTAAATTTGCGTCAGACAATGCAAGATTATTAGCACCAAGTTCTAAATATTTGAGTTCTTCAAGACAGTTTAAGGGCGACAAATTTATATTATCAGCCAAAGTATTTGCCGCCAAAAGTGATTGCAAATGACCGAATTTGGTTAAAAAATCAATACTCCGAAGATAATTGTAATTAATATTCAAATGTTTTAAGTTTTTATATGCGCTAATCATTGAAAAATCCTTACATTCTGTTGAATCAAGACGAGTTCTCATCGGAAAAGCGTTTTGAAAGGTGAAAGTTAGCAAAAAAATGGCAGAAAAAAATAATTTTCACATTTTTAACAAAAGCAAAAACGGTTGATATTCTTTTTGTTTTTAGAAAAAGTCCTTTTTGTTTTTTCTGTTTGTTTTATTTGCCTAATTCAATATATTTGCATTGAAAACTACCTAAATTTTCTGTCCGAGCCATGTTTTGGCGATTGTCGGCAGCGAATTGCATCGCAAAACAGATTTCTTTTGATAAATTGCTTTTGAAATGATAAAATAATTTTGAAATGATAAAAAGTATAAGCATTGAAAATTTTTTTGGCTTCGGCAATGAACCGACTGTCATTCAACTCAATCAAGGTGTAAATGTTCTTGTCGGCATCAACGGAAGCGGAAAATCGGTTTTTTTGAAAGCAGTCCATTTATTGTATGAAAGCATCGCAGGAGAAGGTTTTGAAAAATTGTTTTTAAAAGAATGGGGCGGATTTCCTTTGGTTGCGAATTTCGGTGAAAAACAAGCCGATAAAATCAGCATAATTTATGAATTTGATAAAGAACAAATATATAAAATTCTCGGCAAACAAAGTTTTCCTTTTCAACAAAATCCCGTTTATAAAATTGTTATTCACGGCTCAGGAAGTACGAATTATTTTTTGGAAGAAAAATTTTATGCGGGAGAATTCATTTTCCTGCAAATGCGAAACGGAAACGGTGTCATTTCGGCAAGAGAGAACGGCAATGTTCGTTTGCAAAAATATTCGCAAGAAAGCAATGAATTAAGTTTTAAGACTCATGAGTTTGTTTTGCGGCAAATTTCAGACCCGACAAGTTTTATCCGATTTTCACGCTCAAACAAGCGATTGAGGATTGTATTGTTTATGATTATTTTGATACTTCTCGTTTGAGCAAAATCCGACAACCTGCCGCATTCGGCGTTGAGAAAAAAATGCTTTCAAACGGTGAAAATTTAGCACAAATATTAAATCGTCTGAAAAATCAACACAGTTTGCATTACGAAAAAATTCAGGATTTAATAAAAAAAATCAATCCGCACTTTATAGACATCGGTTTTGACCTCTTGGGTGCGCTTTTGTACTTGGTTTTGAGAGAAAAAAAGCTCAACAAAACGGTCAGTACAAAGCATATTTCGGACGGAACATTGCGCTACATAATTCTTTTGAGTGTTTTGTTAAATCCTGAAAGAGGGTTTTTGATTGGCTTAGATGAGCCTGAAATCGGCTTACACCCTGATATGCTGAATACGGTAGCTGAGGCAATAAAAGAGGCAGCCGGAAAATCTCAAATCATTATTGCAACACATTCGCCTCTTTTGCTGAATGCCTTTGACTTGGAAGATATTTTGATTTTTGAAAAAAATCAGGATAATCAAATTGTTGTCAGCGTGAAAAATGAGGAGGACTTTGCGCCTTGGGAAGGTGATTTTTTAGCGGGACAAATGTGGCTGCGCGGAAAATTAGGAGGTAAAAGATGGTAGATATCACGATTTATGCGGAAGGCGGGGTGTTGCCTTCAGACGATATTGCCGTACAAACAATTGACAACAGCGAAAAACTTCGTGAGAGTTTTCATACTTTGTTGGCTCAAATTGTTGATGAAGATAATTTTAATCTAAATGTAGAAATAGGTTCGGGCGAAAAACAAACCGTTAAATTTTTTAAAAGTCAACTACAAAAACAATTTTCGGCTTTGCTTCTCATTGATTTAGACGCATCAACAGTGCGAAGAACTGAAAAATTACAAATTCTTGGTTTAGAGCAAGAATAGATAAGGTTATTTTTATGGTTCAAGCCATGGAATCTTGGATTTTGTCGCAACCTGAAGTGATTGACAGTGTTTTGTCTGCAATGTATGTTCGTGAATAAATCGATAATTCTATTCAAAGTGATAACAATCTTTCGGGAAAAAATCCCGAAACTATTAGGCACCCCGATGACGTTTTAAACACAATTTTTCAGCGTTATTTTTCGGAAATTAAACGCGATAAAAAAAAGAAAAAAAAATACGGAAAATTAAAGACGCTCCGATGCTGATTTCAAAACTTGACCCTAAACTGCTGCGATTAAATTTTAGTGATTTTGACCGATTATGCGACATTTTAGGGCGGTAAACAAGAATCTCTCATTTCGCTATTTTTTTTATTCCCTTCCGCTTTATAATTTCGTACTTTATTTTGCAGCACGATTTTCAAAATCGTGCTGCAAAATAAAATAAATTTTTGCTTACAAATCCCAAAATAAATTCATCGAAATACTTCGTCAAATTTGAATAACCGCGTTGCAAAATTTGTTCGCGCGTGATGCCTCACCGATTTTTTGACTGTCATTTTGTGCGTATAAGGGCACATTATTCAGCAAAATTAACAAGAGTAAATATAATTTTTTCATACGGTAAGCAGCATTAATGTATTGAACGGCAGCTCGGGTAAAGATAACAGAAAAGAAAACATTTAAAGAAACTTTTTTTAAAGAATTTAGGAAGTCTAAAATAATAATTTTTTATGCGTGATTTTGCAACAATTCGGGCGAAAAACAGTTTATCGAATACTTTTTTTACTACCTTTGTAAAATTTTTTACCATGCAGAAGCCCGAGATTTTATCTCCCGCAGGTTCGTATGAATCCTTGCACGCCGGCATTCAAGGCGGTTGCGATGCAATTTATTTCGGCATTGAGCAACTCAATATGCGCGCCAAATCTACCGTCAATTTTACGACCGATGATTTGCAAGAAATTGCGCGTATATGCAAAGAAAATAATGTTAAATCCTACATTACACTCAATACCATTCTCTACGACCACGACATTAGTTTGATGAAAAACATCATTAATACTGCTAAATCGGCAGGAATTGATGCCGTCATCGCCTCAGACCATGCCGTTATGTCGTATTGCAGAAAAGTTGCGATGCCCGTTCATATTTCTACGCAGTCGAATATTACCAACTTGGAAACGATTGAATTTTATGCGGATTATGCCGACGTGATGGTTTTGTCGCGAGAATTGACGCTCATGCAAGTTGCGGATATTTGCAAAAATATTGAAAGGAAACAAATCAAAGGCGTTTCGGGCGAAAATGTTAAAGTTGAAATATTTGCTCACGGAGCTTTGTGTATGGCTGTTTCGGGCAAATGCTACCTAAGTTTGCACTCGCATAATTCCTCCGCCAACAGGGGTGCGTGCATACAAAATTGCCGTCATACCTACATTGTTACGGACAAAGAAGACAATATTGAACTTGAAATTGACAATGAATATATCATGTCTGCGAAAGACCTTTGCACGATAGATTTTTTGGACAAAGTGGTGCAGGCGGGCGTTTCGGTGCTGAAAATCGAAGGACGCGGGCGCGCACCGGAGTACGTGTACACGACGACAAAATGTTATCGTGAAGCCCTTGATTCGATTGCAGACGGGACTTATTCGCCGGAAAAAGTTTTGCATTGGAAAGAAGAATTGAGCAAAGTTTTTAATCGCGGCTTTTGGGACGGTTATTATTTGGGCAGAAAAATGGGCGAATGGAGCAGCGAACACGGTTCTGTTGCGACAAAAAAGAAAATTTATGTAGGAAAAGGGCGAAAATATTTTGATAAAATTGCCGTCGGCGAGTTTGAAATTGAAACGCACGCTTTGAATGTCGGCGATGAGATTTTGATAACAAGTCCTCATTCCGGCGTTTTTCAAACGACCGTTACCGAACTGCGAAAAGAAGACCAAAGTGTTGCAAATGTCGTCAGAGGCGACATTTTTACGATGCCGATTGCGCATAAAATCAGAAACGCCGATAAATTGTATAAAGTTATCAACAGTTGAAAAATGATACAAATAGTTCATTACCGCGAAAAGTGCATCGGCTGCAACGTCTGCGTCGAAGTAGCTCCCGAAAGGTGGCGAATGTCGAAAAAAGACGGAAAAAGTAATCTTTTGGGTGCAAAGGAAAAAAAGGGAATTTACATTCTCAACACGCATGATGAGGAATTAGAGCAAAATCTCCTTGCCGAAAAACATTGCCCTGTGAATGTCATTAAGGTTAAAAAGTTGGGTGAATAAACATAACGCGCAATCACAAAGTGGGATTGCGTGTTTTTTTATTGAATAAAAAAATCACTTTAATAATAAATTGCTTATTATCAAGTTATTAAGAATTTTCAAAAAATATATAATTTATTTTTGATATTTAGTAACAATTTGATAATCAGTGTTTTATTGAGGCTAAATAGTTACAAAATCCTATGCTGTTGATAACGAACCGAGAGGTGAAAACTTTTGAGGACGCAAAAGCGGTGTATTATGCTTATATTCAGCGTTTTAAGATAGAAATTGTATTTCGTTTTCTGAAACAACGTTTGGGTTGAGAATCAGTTCAAGTGCGCGATTTTAATTCGATTGCAAACCTTTTAGCGATTGCATTTTTTCTTGTCGGATATTCAAAGAACTTGAAGAAGAGTTGCGTACGCATCTTTTAGCCGAGTTTTTGTGTAAATTAGCCCTCTCAAAA
>JBPOJO010000472.1:0-1714 GCA_052033485.1 Bacteroidota bacterium
CGCTCCTGAGGCAATAATTCCGGAAGTGAGCAATTTTTCTTCAAGAATTTCACCATGCACAACATCGGCAATCACGGCGCGTATCCTTAAATCTTGCGAAATTTTTCCGGCATGTAAATTTGCCAAAAATACAATTTCGTGAATTTGCTCGTTCATGTAGTCAAAATTTATTAAAATATTTTCAAAAGCCGTCGCATCTTCATGCAACGCGCTGTCGCCGGAATGCAGCGCGGACATATCAGGCGCGTACAAATTGTTGTAAAAAATCCAAAAATCGTCGTGAAGTACTCGCCCGTCTTCGGCAAGAAGCAGAGCCGCTAAATCCAAGTCAATGTCTGTCGCATTGCGAAAGGCGCATAGTTCCCAACGCAATGAAAAAGTAATTTTGCTGTGCTCGTAAATTTTTAACTCAGCCATTTCAGGATAGTGTATTTTCGATAAAACGTTTTTTTTTGAAAAAAAAAGGTCGAAAATTACTTTCGACCTTCTTTTTTTAAGCTTTGTTAATCTCTTTTTCCTGTTCTAAATATTGCAAATCGTGCGCGTCGTTCGATTCGGGTGTTTCCGAAAAAGGAACGGTTTGAGGAATAAAATCCTCTTTCGCCCCCGGTTTGCTGTAATCATATGGCCAACGATAAACTGTCGGAATTTCTCCGGGCCAATTTCCGTGTTGCGGATAGCGCGGAGTTGTCCATTCCAAAGTGTTTGATTTCCAAGGATTTGCGGGTGCCAAACGACCGCGGAACATGGAATAAAAGAAATTAAAACCAAAAATCAACTGCGCCGAAAATGCAATAATTGCCTACGCGCTGATAACCGCGTTCAAATCCACAAATGAAGAACCGGCATCAAAATTTCAAAATGAATAATCACGACGCGGGAAACCGCTGATTCCGAGATAGTGCATCGGGAAAAAGACCATGTAGATTCCGATAAAGCTAACCCAAAAGTGAATGTAGCCTAATTTTTCGTCCATCATGCGCCCGAACATTTTCGGAAACCAATGATAAATGCCGGCAACCATACCAAAAAAGGAAGCCGCTCCCATTACCAAGTGAAAGTGCGCAACAACAAAATAGGTGTCGTGCAACTGAATGTCAATCGCGGCATTTGCCAAGTGAATCCCCGTTACACCGCCGATAATGAAAAACGATACTAAGCCGACAGAAAAAAGCATTGCAGGCGTAAAAACCAAGTTTCCTTTCCAAAGCGTAGTCAAATAGTTGAAAGTTTTGACCGCCGAAGGAATGGCAATGATTAGAGTTAAAAACATAAAAACCGTTCCCAAAAACGGGTTCATACCGGAGAGAAACATGTGATGCGCCCAAACAATGAACGACAAAACGGCAATTCCGAGCATTGAGCCAATCATTGCGCGGTAGCCGAAAATCGGTTTTCTTGAATTTGTTGAAATAATTTCAGAAGTCATGCCCAAAGCCGGCAAAAGCACAATGTAAACTTCGGGGTGTCCCAAAAACCAAAACAAGTGTTGGAACAAAACAGGGCTTCCGCCGACGTTTGACAAAGCTTCGCCGCCGATGTAAATTTCGGAGAGGAAAAAGCTTGTCCCAAAACTGCGGTCAAAAATTAACAAAAGCGCGGCAGAAAAAAGAACGGGAAACGACAACACGCCGATTACTGCCGTTATCGTAAATGACCAAATCGTCAGCGGCATTCTTGTAAAAGTCATGCCGAGCGTGCGCATATTGATAAC
>JBPOJO010000425.1:0-12159 GCA_052033485.1 Bacteroidota bacterium
ACCTTCAACGAGGCTTTGCTCAATGCAGAAGAAGCCAAAGCAGAAGAAATAAAAACACAAATTGAGCTAAAAGAAAAAATATTGTCCGAAGAATCCGCCCCCGAACAGCTTTTTGTTCCCACTCCCGAGCAAATTTTCGGCTATATTTATTCCGTTTTGCACAGCTCACATTACCGTGAAAAATACGCTGAATTTTTGAAAATGGATTTCCCGCGAATCCCATTTTGCGAAAATGCGGCGCAATTCCAAACGCTCTCCGAAACAGGCTTACAACTGACGAATTTGCATTTGCAAAATGTTAATTTGACGGACTTGGGATTTGCGGATTTAGGGAATTTTAACGGAGAGGGCGACAATATTGTGCTCAAACATGAGCATAAAATCGTCTTAACGGAAGCCGGTGAGATGCACAGACTGTTTATCAATCCGACACAATATTTTGAAAATGTGCCTCAAAATGTTTTTGAATACTGCATCGGCGGTTATTTTGTTCTTGAAAAATATCTCAAAGACCGCAAAAATAAACAACTTGAATTATCGGAAATCAGCAACTTAACGGCGAGTATCAGGGCTATTGCCGGCACACTTTTCTTAATTGAAAAAATTGATACCGAAACAAAAAGTATGTTTGAATGAAATCTCCGACGGAGATTGAGCAAAAAATTTCCGGCACAAAAAAAATTTCGTACCTTTGTTTTAATTTGCCAATCAGAATTACCCTTTCTGAAATAAATGTTAATTCTTGACGGAATTATTTTTTTTGTTAATATTTTCGCTCACTAAGGCGGCAATTTTTTATTTTTATGTCAAAAAACAAGTTAAAAGACAAGGATTTACGCGAAGCCGGCTATCATAACGGTCGTTTGCTCGGTTTGGCGATTCAAACCGCAAAGGCGAATTTTGACGACTGGGAAAAAGAAAAAAAGGTCGAATTTCTCCGAAAAGTTTGGGAAACGCCCATGGAATTTTTGGAAGATGTCTTTGCCGCAAACTTGGCAAAAGAAATTATCCTTTTCAAAAATGCAGAAGCCGAAAAACTTAAAGTCGCCGAAAGTACCACCTTTTCTCTGCGCGAAGAAGCCGCTCCTTTGACTGTTTTTGGGCAAGAACAAATCGAAGACGAAGCATTGAGACAAATCAAAATTGCCGCTCTTTTGCCCGTTGCACACGCAGCCGCCCTCATGCCGGACGCTCACACGGGCTACGGATTGCCTATCGGCGGCGTTTTGGCGGCAAAAAATGCAGTGATTCCCTACGGAGTCGGTGTTGATATCGGTTGTCGAATGTGCTTGTCCGTTTTTGACATTTTGCCCGAATTTGACAAAAAAAAGACAGCGCGTTTGGAAGATTTGTTGTTAAAAAATACCCGATTCGGAACGGGAATTGCATTTGAAAAACCGCTCGATGATGCCATTTTTTACAAAGAAGAATTTTCAATTTTGAAATATGCCAAAAGTCTTAAAGATTTGGCTTACAAGCAAATAGGCTCGTCCGGCGGCGGCAATCATTTCGTTGAGTTCGGCACAGTTGAATTTTCGGAAGAGCAACCGGATTTAAAAATTCCTGCCGGTAAATATTTGGCTTTGCTTTCACATTCAGGTTCGCGCGGTTTCGGCGCGTCCGTCGCCAATCACTACACGGATTTGGCTAAAAAACATTGTAAATTGCCGAAAGAAGCGCAAAATTTAGCCTTTTTTACACTCAACAGCGAACTCGGCATGGAATATTGGCTTTCCATGAATCTTGCCGGCGATTACGCTTCTGCTTGTCATCACCACATTCACAAAAGAATGTCTTTGAGTTTGGGCGCGGAACCGCTTTTGATGCTCGAAAATCACCACAATTTTGCTTGGAAAGAGTTGTTGGACGGGGAAGAATTTATTGTCCATCGCAAAGGCGCAACGCCCGCACAAGAAGGCGTTTACGGCATTATTCCGGGCTCAATGACCGCAAAAGGTTACATTGTGCGCGGAAAAGGCAATGTCAGTGCAGTCAATTCTGCCTCACACGGAGCGGGAAGGCTTATGTCGCGTTCCAAAGCTCTGCAATCACTTACGCCCAAACAACTGCGCGATGTTTTGGACAAAAACGGCGTTACACTCATCGGGGGCGGCTTAGACGAAGCTCCGCAAGCCTACAAAGATATTGAACAAGTGATGAAAATCCAACAAAACTTGGTGCATATTGTCGGTACTTTTCAGCCGAAAATTGTCAGAATGTCAGAAGATTGACGAATTTTTGCCCATTGTTTTTTTCTTTCGCCCGATGCGGTAGCCCAAAGCCCAAACCGATGCCGAAATAAAAAAAATGAAAGCGGAAAGTAAGTGCGCTTTTTCATATTCAAAATTTTCGACATAATAATAAACTGCCACCGAAGCTGTTTTTGTTTCGTTCGGCAATGCACCGCCAACCATTAAAATCAGCCCAAATTCGCCCATTGTACGAGAAAAAACGGTTAAAAAAGCAATTTTTATCTCTTGAAGATGGGCTGAAACCGACACTTTTAAATATTTAAAAACCGATAAAGCCATCAAGCAGCGCATTTCGTACCATGAGCGCGGTTCGTTTTCGAGGGCGGTAAAAATCGGCGAAAAAGCGAAGGCAAAATTAAAAACCAAAGAGGCAAGTAAAATGCCCTCAAAACTGAAAACGGGCTTCACGTGCATAATTTCGAGCCACGCGCCGAATGAATTTTGGGGTGAAAAAAGCATCAAAAAATAGAAACCTGCCACCGTAGGCGGCAAAACAAGCGGCAAATGAACCAATATCCGCAGTATTCTGCCGGTGCGCGGCGACTTAAAAAATAAAAAATATGCCCCCAAAAGGCTCAAAAAAGTGTCAATAAGTGCCGTCAAAACGGACAATTTCAATGAAATATAAAGGCTGTTCAGCTCTTCCATGCCTCTTCGCAAATATCGGCAAATTCCGATAGAATTGCCGCTGTTGCCCCCCAAACAATTTGTTGATGCAAATCAAAATACGGAATTTCCCAAATTCCCATACCCGAAAACTCCTTTTGCGTCGTTTTTCGCAAGTCGCTCCGCATGATGTCGTGCAAATGCGTTTCATAAATTTCCGCAACTTCCGACAAAGCGGGATAATAAGCGGGTTTTTTCGTGATGTAGCCAACAAAAGGCGTAACACAAATATTGCTCGGCGGAATAAAAATTTCACTCAATTGCCCCAAAACATTCTCTTTCGGCACGCGAACACCGATTTCTTCATACGTTTCGCGCAAAGCCGTTTCGCATAAATCGGCATCTTGAATCTCTCTTTTCCCGCCCGGAAAGGCTATCTGACCGCCGTGAGCGCGAACGCCCTCGTAAGGCGGTCGCAAAATGAGGGGGAAATAAATTTTTTCTTCATGAGGAAAAAGCAAGAGCAAAACCGCACCGATGCGCGTTCCTGCGTCAGGTTTTTCTTTCATTTTAAAATTTTTGGAAGACAAAACACGCATTTTATCATGTGCGGCTTGTCCGGGCAGTTCTTGCTGCAATAAATCGCCAAGATTTTTTAAGAACATTTCCATGTCAAAAGTATTAGAAACGAAGCGGGCAATCAACATTTTTCCAAGCCGGTTTTTTACGGCTGTCCTCGCGCGGCGAGTACGTCAACGTCAGTTCAAAAGACCCTCCCGAACCGTACAATTTTGATACCCGAAAATCATAACTGAAGCCCAAAAATAAATTTTGCATACGAACGCCCGACAAAAACGACAAGGCATCTTGATTAAAAGGCGAACTGACGGAGTTGATTAAGGGCAAACCGCGAAAAGCTACTCCGAAATTAATCGGGTCAATTTCAAAGCCCAAAGTCATATCAATTTGTTGAAAAACGCCCTGTTTTTGAAATTGAAAAGAGGGCAAACAGAACAAATCGAAATCGTTCCACGCCCGAAAACGCGCTCCTGCATGCGCATTGAAGCGCATCGGCAGCCTTTCGCCGCCCGTTTTGTAGGCAGAAATTTCGGGGCGCAGCAAATGATAAAGCGAGATTCCGCCCCAAAAGTTTTTGTTGTAAATTGCCGCGCCGGTGCCGACATCAAAAAAGCGTCGCATATCCGTATTAAGCCGTTCTCGCGTATCGTTGCCGCTTTTTAAGGCATCTTCAAAAGAATAACTTGAAAAATTCACACCGCGAACGGAATAAGACGGCTGCAAACCCATGCGCAGGACGAACCAATCCGTTGTGATTCGGTAAGAATACGTTAAGGCGGCTTCGAGATGTTGCGAATCATCTGCGGCATTCGATTTGCCGAGCAAAAAACCGAAACCGCTGTTGATATTGTCGGCATTGAGGTCAAAGCCCAAAGTTTGTGTGGTAAAAGCGCGGTCTAATTTAATCCATTGTTGCCGATAATTGGTCGTGAATCTGTAATTCGGCGCGGAGCCGGTCATTGCCGGGTTGAGCCAATTTGACAAATTAAAATACTGTGTAAAAGAGGCATCTTGCGCACTTGCCTGCCCCAAAGCAGCCACTAAGCAACATAATAAGAAAATTTTTTTCAGCATAGTATCCTTTTTTTTACTTTTTCAAAACGACCGCAACAGCTTATTAATGAAGAATTAAGAATAAAAAATGAAGAATATTTCGTTCTGTGTCATTTTTTTCTTTCGACAAAAGTAAGCAAATTTTGAGCGAAAATTTATCGGAGCGAAAATTTTTTTTTGATTCGAGGGTAAGAAAATTAAGATTTTGGCTGAGAATGACAAAAACGAACTTCAAACAAGCCGAGCGTTTTTGAAATATCGGAGTTTTTTATTATGCTTCTTGGGGTGTAGTTTGCACCCAAAAATGATGCAGGCGGAGCGAGGAATTATCGATTCGGCAGTGGTCGGAGGTGAATTTATCATTTTGATTGTGGTATTTTTGACTTAGTTTTTCGCCCTCACCCCACCCTGCGTCCAAAATCCATTGATTGATTTTTGCAAACCAATATTCAAAATCCTCTTTTTGGATATAGGCAATCATACCGTTTTCTTCAATGAGATTATTTTTGTCATCATAACCGTGATTGTTATTTTTGAATCTTTGTATTCCGCCTCCTTTTCCATAAACATATTCGTATTCTTCTCTTTCGGGAATAGGTAAAATTTTTGCTTCAATTACAAATATTAAAAATTCTCCTTTGTATATACCTATATCAACAGTGTAACTTCCTCTTTGCGATACCTCTCTTTGAAAACTATATTTCGATTTACTTATACCTGCCATAAAAACACAAAAAGCCAATGAATGTTGATTTTCATTCTTTTTCAATTCTGTGATAGTAATGAATTCCTGTGAATTGGTGAAACGGCAAAGTTCTGTTTCGATAAACTCAATCAATTTTTTGACAGTTAGTTTTCTGTCCTTTTTGTGCAGGGGATTAGGTTTGTTCATTTTAGTAGCCGATTTCAAAATAATCAATAAATGTGTCATCAGCATCTCGCAAAGCAACTGATTTTAACCAATAACGCAATGATTTAGGTTTTATAAGCCAAACAAAATCGTACAAATCGTTGCTGCCGTAACAACGCACAGCACGAACAAAAACAGCAGCCGAATTTTCTTCTGTATTAAAAACAAGTTTATGCAAATTTTGCCAATTTGTTTGCAAAATCGTAAAAAAGTTTTGGCTTCTGATTTCTCCGAAAGTAAATTGAAAGGCAATAAAATTTTCAGTTTCATGCACTTCACCGATTTGCCAAGCTCGATTTTCTTCCGCATGGTCGTGCTCCGTATTCATGGTCTCACAAAACACTTCTCCGAATACTCGGAGTTGGTCTTGTGTTACATTTTGGTTTAAGATAATGCCTTTTCCGTCTTTAATACCTTTTCCTAAATGAAAGTAATACTGCAAAATATCCTCTTGAATGATTTTTTCGGCATTTGAAAGTTTTAAATATTCCGCATTTTCGGGTAAAGGCAGCTCCAAAAACTCATTTTGTCTGATAGCGGTTTCATGCGAAACTAATGCGCTGCTGCTTGTTGCCAAGAGAAACAACCGAATACTGAGGGATGCCCTGTCATCTTTGTACAACAAAAAAATTTTTTTCAAAACATCTGCATCTGTCGCAGGTACGGCTATGCCCACAAAATCCCGATTATAGAATACGACTTTGCAGGGATGTTCTACAACCGTGTATGGAAAATTTTCTTTGCCAAGATAAAGTGGATAAATAAACATCGGCGCATTGTAACCGGCGATATTCTTTAAAGAATTTGTTTTAAGTACCTGATTTTTCTTGAGCTTAAAATTATGTTGCTCATCAACAGCATCTAAAATATCAACACCATTCATACTAATTTTATTACCACTTGCATAACCTCTTTGTACAATCCAATCTTTTTCCTTTATTTTTTGAGCTAAATTAGGCAATATTGTCATACGCTCAATAAAGTTAAACAATCTGCTGCCGCCCAATAAATTAGTTTTCCATACAAATTGCTTGTCAGGATTTACGGCAACTTCCCAACGGACAAAATGACGGTCGTAATGGTCTATTTGAAAAACTAATTTTTTCTCGGTATTCACAATTCTGTGAATAATCGTGTGTTCAATAGGTGCTTTCTTGCTCGGTTGATTTTCGGCAAAAAGCGCGCAAACCGGCGTATCTGCACTCTTAAATAACACACGGCGCAAATGTGTAAAATCAAAGATTTTGGAAACATTAAAATCAGTAAAAATTTGCTTTCTGTATTTTTTATAATCATTAGAATACAGTAAAATATTAGCAGGAATAATCAAACAAACTCTTTTTCCAAAAATCATTGCAGCTTCAAAAAAATGCAAGGCAAAATTATTATTTGGCAATTTAGGGTGGCAAAAATTAATGTTGTTTTTGTCTGTAAAATCTTTGATAATTTGCCCGTTTGCTTCTTTTTCATAAATATAATCACTTAAACGCTTTCCCGATTCAAAGTTAAACGGCGGATTTCCAATCACCAAATCAAATTTATTCTGCTTGTTTTCCGATGCCCAATAAAAAAAATTATTGGTTTGCACGTTGTTTCGTAAATCATTAAATTTCAATCCGTTCCAAATTTCTTTTGGTGAAAGTTTATCCAAAAGCGTAATCGTTAAACTAAAAATGCTTATCAGCGTAGCGGTAGCCTCTATATCTACGCCAAAAATATTTATTTCCAAAATGCTTTGGCAAACGGTTTTATCGGGAAAAACAATCTTTTGCGTTTGTTGATAATGTCTGACAGTCCACCACTGCAATAAACGTTTGTAAGCCGCTACTAAAAAAACTCCCGAACCGCAACTCGGGTCTAAAACTTTAAAACTTTCGTTTTCAAATTGCGGTTTATGCAAAGGCATTGCTTCATCAATCAAAAAATTAACCAAAAAAGGCGGCGTGTAGACAACACCTTTCTGTTTAGGCAAGAAATTTTCGTAAATCGAACTAATCAATTCAATCGGTAAATGATTGAAATTATATTGCTCCCAAATAAAAATTTGTTTGGTTTTGATATTCAAATCAGCCGCTAAAAAATGTACAAGAGGGTTTAAATTTGCCTTTAAGATGTGTTCTCTATGTTCGTCGAGAATAGTGAAAATTTTCCCGTTAAATTCTTTTGACAAACTGCTTAAAATACTCAAAAATTTATGATTGTTTTCGCTCAAAAAAGCATCTTGCAAGTTCTCAATACCTAAATTTCTGTAAATTTCTTTGAGAGAATGTTTGCCGTCATCATCTTTAATTTCTTCCAAAAATTTAATCAATAAACTGATAATCAATAACTTATCAACCGTTTCACGCGCTAAGTCTTTTAAATTTTCATGCAAATAATTTCTCGTTGCCAATAAATAATTCAACAGTTGGTGAAAAGGCGAGTTTTCTTCTTTGAGTTGATTGGCATAAAAGGCTTTATCATTTTTATCTTCAAAACTGTCATTTTCCCAAAACATTCCCTTCCCAAAAATATACGATGAAAAGCGTTGGTCATTAAATTCGGCTAACTTACCGCTCCAAAGTGTTAAATTTTCAAGGCTTAAAACAGTTTCCTTTTCCTCCGCGGGGCGGCGTGCATTGATAATTTTGAGCTCAGATTTGCCGACAAGCATATAAACTTCTGCTTCTCCCGCACTCCAAATTTTGGCGTGAAGTTTTGTTGTTTTTGAGCTTGTTAAATCCAATAATTCCTCATCTACAAAAATATAAAGACTTGGTTTAGAAGCTTTGTACTGATTTTCATGGTCAAAAAAACGCCTGAACAAAATTCCTTTTGCCCCTAATTTTTTTGCTTCATCGGCATTATGATAATTTTCGGCAAGGTATTCACCGCCGACAGTATCACAAAATCGAAAACCGTTCTCGGGGGTAAATGCTAATGTCGGCAGAATATTTTCCCATTTTTCCATCACTTGAATAGCTGTTTTTTTTGCAAATATAAAAAAAAACGACAAATTTTTATTCCTTTATTTTTTTTCGCATGTGGGCGTGGAGAGCAAAAAATGAGCAAAAAATGAGCGAAAAATAACAAACTTGTCATTTTTTTTTTGAACAAAAGTTGTATATCGCCGCCGTCATTTTGTGTAGCGTGAGCATCAGGCTTTGCCCTCAACTCCATACACCAAAAACCGCGACAGAGTTTTTTCTCACTTTCGTTCAAATGCAGATGCCGATGACGAGCACATCGTCGGTTTGTGTGTTAATGCCGCGCCATTTTTCAAAATATGTCATCAGTTTTTGCTCAATTTCTGCGCAAGAATACCGACTGAATTCGAGGAGCATTTTTTCAAAATTTTTACTCATAATTTTGCGATTATCAGCCCCGCCGAATTGGTCTTGGAAACCGTCGGAATACAGGAAAAAATAATTTTTCTCGTCCGAAAGTTGAATTTGATGTAAGGGGTATTCTTTTTCTCGCCCAAAATTATCACCGCCGACGGAAAATTTGGCGGACTTTAATTTACTCATTTCGCCTTTTTTAACGTGAATTAGGGGGTTTCTTGCCCCCGAAAACTCAATCAACTTTTTTTCGGGTTCATACACCAAAAGGGCAATGTCCATGCCGTCGGTCGTTTTGGTGCTGTGTTGTTGCAAAGATTTGATAAAAAAAGTATCCAATTCACGCAGCAATTCGTTCGGTTTAATGAGCGGATTTTTTGCCACAATTTCCGAAATTCCCTGCATACCAAGCATGCTGAGCAATGCGCCCGGCACGCCGTGTCCGGTGCAATCTGCGGCGGCAAGGTATATTTTGTGCTCGGTTTTTTCAAAAAAATAAAAGTCGCCCGAAACAATGTCGCGCGGTTGAAAAATTATAAAACTGTCCGAAAAAAGGCTTTTCAACAGTCCTTTTGGCGCGAGAAGTGCATTTTGAATACGAGATGCGTAATTTAAGCCTGCTGTAATGCTGTCATTTTTTGCTTCAACAATCTGACTGTAATAGTGCATTTCGTCGTTTATTTCAGAAATTTTTGAAACGGCGTGGCGCAACATTTCTGACTGATGTTCAAGTTCAATATTTTTTTCGAGTACAAGTTTGTGCTGCTCTTCGATACGATGTTTTTGTTGTGCCAAAATACCGTTGGCAGTTTTTCGTTTTTTGGCGGAAATGAACATAAAAACAAGCAAAACAAGCAATAAAACCGCAATGATAATCCCGCCCGAAACGATAATTTTTTGCTGTTCGATAATATTCTGCATTAAAACTTGGTCTTTTTTCAATAACTGATTTTCCTGCTCCTTTTTTTCGGATTCAAAACGAATTTGCAATTCCGTCAGTTTTTTATTTTTTTCATCACTCAATAAAGTATCTCTGAAATTGAACAAAATTTCGTGAAAACGGAGAGCTTCCGCGTGATTGCCTTGTTTTTTTTCGATTTGATACAAAACTTTGGCTGCATTGACCGTTTCGAGGGCAATTTTAAGTTGCATGGCAACTTCTAAGGCTTCGAGGGCTATTTTTTTTGCGTTTTCATAATCGTTTTTTTCGGCAAAAATACCGGCGATGTTAATTTTGGCGGTCGCAATGTCTAATGACTGTTTTTCTTCTTTGGCAATTTTGCAAGATTTTTGAAACATTTCCATCGCTTTTTCATTCTCGCCTGCTTCTCTAAAAATTTCACCGATTTTGTTAAAAGTAACCAAAGTTCCGTATTTGTCCCCTGCTTTTTGCCGCAATTCAAGGGCTTTTTGGTGTGTTGCTATGGCTTGGGCGAAATTTTTTTCATCTTGATAGATTCGCGCTTGGTTGGTGTAAACGTAAGCTTCAAGGTTTTCATTTTTGATTTCTTTGGCAAAAAAAAGTGCTTTGTCGAGGTGTTCCGCCGCAAGTTTAAAATCTTTGTTGAGGTAATAAATGTTTGCAATATTCACGTGCGAGTAGCCAACGCGCTCAACATCACCCGTGCTGTCGGCGATTGAATAAGCCTGCTGAAAAACAGACAGCGCATCATTGTATCGCCCGAGATTGCGATAAGCGACCCCGATAAAACTCAAAGCAGTCGTTTGACCTTTTGAAAATTGAATCATTTCGGCGAGTTGCAGAGCTTTTTTGCCGTAGACAATGGCTTGGAGCGGGTTAATATTTCGACTTTTCCACGAAATTTGATTGTAGGTTTCTGTTTTGAGGCTGTCGTTGAGCGTCGGGAGCAGGCTCATTAAACTGTCAATTTCTTTGTCAGGCGGGTAACTTTGTGAAAAAAGTGAAAAAGAAATCAGCGACAGAAACAAGACTGTCGGCAAAAATCTTAAACAATTTATTTTTTTCACCCTCATAAACATAAAAATTCAACAGATTTTTGATGCGTTTTGCCGACAAAAATGCGGAATATTTTCAAAAAAAATGCACAAAAGTTTTTTTTTTGAGAAAAAAGAAGAAAAGATTTATACCCTGACATTATTTTCCGAAAAAAAAGTCAAATTAAGCCCATTCGAGTGGACTTGCAAATGCGCATCAGAGGCAAGCGGCAAAGGAAAAGAAGGCATGACGTGTCCAAAAGGAAGTCCAAAGGCTTTGGGGCAATCAATGTCCTTAAAATGCTCATTTATAATACTTTCCGTTGTTTGTTCGGGGAAATATTTATCGGGGTGCGTATCGAGAAATTGACCGCACAATAAGCCTGCAATATTTTGCAGTTTGCCGGCTCTTTTTAAATGCACCAACATTCCGTCTACCTTATATGCAGGCTCGCCGATGTCCTCTAAAAATAAAATTTTTCCTGCCGTCGAAAAATCATTCTCCGTGCCGATTTGCCGCGTAAGCAAACTCAAATTTCCGCCGATTAAACGGGCGGCAACTTCACCGTTTTGATTGAGGAAATGCGGCGGCAGTTGCAGTGATAAATTTTCGCCGAAAAGAATTTTTTTTAACTGAATAAAACTCTCAAACGCTTGTTTTTCAAGGTATTGACTAAGATTAAGGGCGTGAATACATTTTGCCCCGCGTTTTTCGGCGGCGAGCAAAAGTGCGGTAACATCGCTGTAACCGACAATAATTTTAGGGTTTTTTAAAAATTTATCCCAATTTATTTGGTCAATGATTCGCGTTAAGCCGTAACCTCCGCGTGCGCAAAAAATTGCTTTGCAGGCATTGTCGTCAAAAGCTGCTTGCAAGTCTGACAGTCGCGCTGCATCATTGCCCGAAAAACCAAAATATTGACCGCCAAAATTGGCTGAAAAATGCACATTTAAGCCGTATTCTTCGAGCAATTTTGCCGCTTGTTTAATTACATCTGTTTTCACTCGTCCTGCGGGGGACAAAACAGTTATTTTATCATTTAATTTGAGCATATTTTCAAAAATTCTCCAAAGTTAATCTTTCGAAATTAAACAATTGCACAAGTACTGACGAATAGGGCTTGTTCATAAAAAATTTGCGCGCTATTTTTACCATTTGAGGGCATGAATTTTAGCCGGGCGATGCAAACAAAGTAATGCAAGCATCTTGCTTGCCTCATCAAAAACAAAGTTCGAGAGCAAGATGCTCACGATACGCTGCTCAAAAATCAGATTTTTATGAACAAGCCCTGCTGAAGAAAGCGCACGCGAAGAAAAATTAAGCACGCCTTTTTTCGCAAAAAAAGCACCTAAAAAAGAGTAATTTTACGAAAAAAACTTTTTTTAATTGCCGGTAATTTACAATTTGCTAATTTTGCATCGTAAAACAATTTAAACTGTCATGGAAGTAACTCCTAAGTTAGAAACCCCCGTCATGACGTTT